>NZ_JBNCKS010000002.1:174809-237409 GCF_049841635.1 Micromonospora sp. DT44
CCCCCCGGCGGGGGGGCGCGGGGCCCCCCGCGGCCCGGGGGGGGGCCCCCGCCCGGTGGGGGGCGGCGCCCCGGCGGAGCGAACTGTCGGCTCAGGCGTTGGCCGAGTCCTCGGTCAGGTTCTTCACCAGGTTCGGGTCGACCGGAACGCCCGGGCCCATCGTGGTGGTGAGGATGACCTTGCGGAGGTACTTGCCCTTGGCCGCGGAGGGCTTGGCCCGCAGCACCTCGTCGAGCACCGCGGCGTAGTTGTCCACCAGCTGGCTCTCCGAGAAGGAGGCCTTGCCGATGATCAGGTGCAGGTTCGAGTGCTTGTCCACCCGGAAGGTGATCTTGCCGCCCTTGATGTCCTGCACCGCCTTGGTGACGTCCATGGTCACCGTGCCGGTCTTCGGGTTCGGCATGAGACCGCGCGGGCCCAGGATCCGCGCGATCCGGCCGATCTTGGCCATCTGGTCCGGCGTGGCGATCGCCGCGTCGAAGTCGAGCCAACCACCCTGGATGCGGGCGACCAGCTCGTCGGTGCCCACCTCGTCCGCACCCGCCGCGGCGGCCTCCTCGGCCTTCGCGCCGCTGGCGAAGACGATCACGCGGGCGGTCTTACCGGTGCCGTGCGGCAGGTTGACCACACCGCGGACCATCTGGTCCGCCTTGCGGGGGTCGACGCCGAGGCGCATGGCGACCTCGACCGTGGCGTCGAACTTGACGTTGGTGGTCTCCTTGGCCAGCTTCACGGCCTCGGCGGGGGTGTAGAGCTTCGACCGGTCGATGACGTCGGCGGCCTTGCGGTAGCTCTTGCTGCGCTGCATTGCTGATTACTCCTGTGGTCTCTGGCGGGCCGCTCGGCGCGAGCCCTCCCACGATCGGGTCGACGGCGAAAGCCGACGTCAGTCGTTGACGGTGATGCCCATCGACCGGGCGGTGCCGGCGATGATCTTCTCGGCCTGGTCCAGGTCGTTGGCGTTGAGGTCGGCCATCTTCTTCTCGGCGATCTCACGCAGCTGGGCGCGGCTGACCGAGCCGACCTTCGTCGCCTGCGGGACGCCCGAGCCCTTCTGCACACCGGCGGCCTTGATCAGCAGCCGGGCGGCGGGCGGGGTCTTCAGCACGAAGGTGAAGGACCGGTCCTCGTACACGCTGATCTCGGCGGGGACGATGTCGCCCCGCTGGGACTCGGTCTGCGCGTTGTAGGACTTGCAGAACTCCATGATGTTCACGCCGTGCTGACCGAGCGCGGGGCCGACCGGCGGCGCCGGCGTGGCCTGGCCCGCCGGCAGCTGAAGCGTGAACGTCTTGACGAGCTTCTTCTTCGGAGGCATGTCACTTCCTGGGGCTTGGAGCTGGGAAAATGCGGCCGTCGCCGCCGCGGCGGGGCGCGCACGGTCAGCGCGCGGTGCGACAGCGGCGACGTTCAAGAGTAGCGCACGCCGCAGCCCGCTCGTCCGCCGAGGTCGAGCGGGAGGGCGTACGCCGACGTCGGCGGCGGGCTGGGCCCGCCGCCGACGACCATCAGATCTTGGCGACCTGGTTGAAGTTGAGCTCCACCGGGGTCTCCCGGCCGAAGATCGACACCAGCACCTTGAGCTTCTGCTGGTCGGCGTTGATCTCACTGATCGTGGCCGGCAGCGAGGCGAACGCGCCGTCGGTGACGGTGACGGAGTCGCCGACCTCGAAGTCGAGGACCTTGATCTCCGGCTTCGCCTTCTTCTGCTCGGTCTCGACGGCCGGCGCCAGCCACTTCAGCACCTCGTCGAGCGACAGCGGCGCGGGCCGGTCGGCCCGGTCGGTCGCACCGACGAAGCCGGTCACACCCGGCGTGTTGCGGACACACGAGTAGGACTCGGCGGTCAGCTCCATCCGGACCAGGATGTAACCGGGGAAGACCTTGGCCTGGACCTGCGAACGCTTACCGTTCTTGACCTCGACCTCTTCCCGGGTCGGCACCTCGACCTGGTAGATGAAGTCCTCCATGTCGAGGCTCGTGATCCGGGTCTCGAGGTTGGTCTTCACCTTGTTCTCGTAACCGGCGTACGAGTGCACTACGTACCAGTCGCCCGGCGCGTAACGCAGCTTCTGCCGCAGCTCGGCGACCGGGTCGTAGTCCTCGTCCGGCGCAGGCTCGGTGGTGGGGAACTCCGGCTCGCTGGCGGCCTCAACCGACTCGTCACCAGCCGCCGTCGCGACCGTGGACTGCTCGTCCACTTCTCCGGCGGTCTCGTCGTACTCAGGCACGCTCGCTCACTTCCGTCACTATCGGCTGGAGACAGCCGGTCAGTCCGAGTTGCCGAAGACGAACAACACGGCCTTGGCGAAGCCGTAGTCCAGCAGACCCACGATCGTCAGCATCACCGCGACGAACGTGACCACCACGGCGGTGTACGTCAGCAACTCCTTGCGGGTCGGCCAGATGACCTTACGCAGTTCGGCAACGACCTCGCGGAAAAACCGGGCGATGCGGCCGAACACGCCCACCCGACCGGTTTCCGACCTCGTGGTCGGCCGGCTGTCGGCCGATTCCGCCCGGGCGCGGGCCCGCGTCGCGGTGCCGCCCCGGGAGACCGGCTCGTCCGCGCCGGTGGCGTCGTCGTCGGCTACGTCGTCAACGATCTCGTCGTCGAGACGATCGTCGCCGGCGTCCTCGCCGCGCCGCTTGTTGTCGGCCACTTCGCCCTCCGTCGCGGAATCTCGGGTCGCACGCCGGGCGGCGTACGCGGCGCTGGTCACGCCGGCCGGACCCAACCGTCCCGCGACGGGCCGCGGCCGGTGGTCCGCCGGGAGCTCCGATTGCCTCGGAACCACCCCGCCGGTGCCACCACCACGGGCCGGACGCCGCCTTGTCGGCGGCGCGACCCACGGGAACGGTCAGGCCTGAGGCGCAGGGGTGACAGGACTTGAACCTGCAGCCTGCGGTTTTGGAGACCGCTGCTCTGCCAATTGAGCTACACCCCTGTGCGGCAACACTCGCCCCACGCGGTCACAGAGGACCGAGCAGGGGTCACTTGCCCCACGGCGGACCAGTGTACGGGTAGGCGCCCGACTTTCCCAACCGGTCTCCCCGCCACGCGTGGCGAAGCCGATCCAGCGCGCCGCGAGGCACCGGTTCAGCGTGTCGGGCCGCCTTGATTTCGCCTTGCGTCCGGCCTCGGTTCAGCGCGCTGCGCGGATGACCGCGCGCGCCTGCGACAGCACCTTGTCGCCCAGGCAGGTCGCGGTCACGTCCAGCCGGGTGAGGCCGTCCTCGGTCACCTCGCGGACCCGCGCGGTCACCTCGATCTCGGTCCCCTGGTCGTCGTCGGGAACCACCACCGGCCGGGTGAACCGGACGCCGTACTCGACCACCGCGTCGGGCGCGCCGGCCCACTCGGTGACCGCACGGCCGACCAGCGCCATCGTGAACATGCCGTGCGCGATGACCCCGGGCAGTCCCACCTTCGTGGCGACCCGGTCGCTCCAGTGGATCGGGTTGAAGTCGCCCGAGGCGCCGGCGTAGCGGATCAGGTCCGCCCGGGTCACCCGGAACGTCTTGGTTGGCAGTTCCATCTCAGGCCTCTCCACGGATGACGTACCGGGCCCAGACGGCGACCACCTGCTCCCCAGCGACGGTGCTCACGTCCGTGCGGGTGGTGAGGAGGCCGTGCCCGCCCCGGTTGCTGACCTCTTCGATGGTGTTGACGCAGACCAGCTCGTCGCCCGCGACCACCGGCCGGTTGTACGCGAACCGCTGGTCGCCGTGGACCAGCCGGCTGTAGTCGACGCCCAGGTCCGGGTCCTCGATGATCTGACGGGTCGCGGCCATGGTGACGATCACCGGGAAGGTCGGCGGGGCGACCACGTCCGGGTGGCCCAGGGCCTGCGCCGCGGCCGGGTCGTGGTGAGCCGCGTCCGTGGCGCCGATGGCCGTGGCGAACTCACGGATCTTTTCTCGGCCCACCTGGTAAGGGGCGGTCGGCGGGTACGTGCGGCCGACGAAGGAAGGGTCCAGGGACATGCCGCGAACCTACACGGAAAGCACAACCGCCGATCTGGTCGGCAGGCTGCGGCGACGCCGCGCCCGACCGGTCAGATCGGCGGTTGGAAAGGCTTCGACGACGGCCGGCTGTGCCGGCCGGCGGTCAGCGGGTCTCGCGGTGAACCGTGTGCCGGCCGTCGCGCGGGCAGAACTTCTTCAGCTCGATGCGGTCGGGGTCGTTCCGGCGGTTCTTGCGCGTGATGTAGTTGCGCTCCTTGCACTCCACACACGCCAAAGTGATCTTCGGCCGGACATCGGTAGCCTTCGCCACGGCGGAGTGCCTTCCTCGCTAACGGAAACAACTACGACGCGCCAGCCTAGACGCTGACTGCGCGGACATGCAAAGTGGGCGCCAGTGGCGCCCATCTCAACGACCACCGAGAACGAGCCCGGAAGACGAGAGTAGCGGTGGCCGGACTTGAACCGGCGACACAGCGATTATGAGCCGCTTGCTCTACCATCTGAGCTACACCGCCGCGGTGGGTCCAGCTGAACCCTCGAGCCCCCTTACGGAATCGAACCGTAGACCTTCTCCTTACCATGGAGACGCTCTGCCGACTGAGCTAAGGGGGCCTGCGCGATCTCCCCGTGGGGCGCGCAGAAGTAGAATACACGGCACGGGTCGGCAGGTGAAATCGGATCCCCGGCGGCCGTATATGCGCAGCTCAGGGCACTACACGCAGGCGTGGAAGCTCTCCGGCGGAGATCGTTTCCGGGTCCACCTGAGCGCCGAACCAGGCGGCCAGTCGCTCGTACGGCAGCGGCCGACTGAACAGGAAGCCCTGACCGATCTCGCACCCGATGTCCTGAAGAAGCTCCAGGGTCAGTTCGCTCTCCACACCCTCGGCGACCACGGCCAGGCCGAACTGCTGGGAGAGCGTCACCACCGCGTTGACGATCGCCAGGTCCCCCGGGTCGGTGGCCATGCCCTGCACGAAGGAGCGGTCCACCTTCACCTCGTGCACCGGCAACCGGCGCAGGTGGGCCAGCGACGAGTCACCGGTGCCGAAGTCGTCCACCGACAGCCGGACGCCGAGGTCGCGGAGCCGACGCAGCGTCGGGATGGGCCGGTCCGTGCCGTCCAGAACACCCGACTCGGTGATCTCCAGGGTGAGGCGTTGCGCCGGCACCCGGTACTCGGTCAGCAGCTCCTGCACCCGGTCCGGGAAGTGCTGGTCGGTGAGCGTGCGGGCGGCGAGGTTCACGGCGATGGGCAGCGGCTGGTCGGCCTCGGCCCAGTCCCGGCTGCGCCGCAGCCCTTCGCGGAGCACCACCTCGGTGAGCCGACTCAACTGGCCGGTGTGCGCGGCCACCGCCACGAAGTCCTCGGGAGCGACGGTGCCGTGCGTCGGATGCTCCCAGCGGGCCAGACACTCGACACCGACCAGACGCCGGTCCCGCAAGGTCACCTTCGGCTGGAAGTAGACCTCCAGCTCGCCCTGGTCCAACGCCTGGCGCAGGTCACCGGCGAGACCCAGCCGGCGCAACGACCGGGACTCCAGGCCCGGGTTGAACAACTGCACGCTGCCCGGCACCGACTTGGCGGCGTTCGCCGCCAGGTCGACCCGGAGCAGCAGGGTCGCGGCATCGCTGCCATGTTCCGGGTGTACGGCCACACCCACGGCGGTGTTCACGTCGAGAGTGAGCGCGTCGAAGACCATCTCGTCCCGGATCTGGTCGCGCAGCTGTTCGGCCAGTTCGAGTGCCGCATCGGCGCTCTCCAGGCGAAGGGTCACCAGGAACTCGTCGCCGCCCGCACGACCGACCAGAGCCGACGACGGAGCGCTCGCCCGCAGTCGGTTGGCGACCTCGACGAGCACCTTGTCGCCGGCAGCATGGCCAAGGGACTCGTTGACCTGCTGCAACCCGTCGACGTCGAACAGCAGCAACGCCACCACCTCGTCGGGCGCGCCGATCTTGACCGACTCGTCCAGGGCGGCGGTGATGCGCCGTCGGTTGGGAAGCCGTGTCAGGGTGTCGTGGTACGCGTCGTGCCGCAGGCGGTCGACAAGACGCGAATTCTCGAGCGCCACCGCGGCATGCGCGGCCACCGTCTCGAAGACCGCGATATCCGCTGAGCTGAAGTTGTTGCCGTCGCCGAGCCGGTTGGCAACCTCAAGGGTCCCGATGACGACCTCACCCGACCGCAGTGGCACCACCACCGCGTCCTTGATCCGCCGCTCGGCCAGCTCGGCGCGGAACTCTCCGTCGGTCGTCACCCCACGGCCCACCGCAACGGTACGTCCGGTCTCCTGGACCCGTTCGCGGATCATCGCCGGGGTGAGCGCCAGGTCGAGCAGGCCCGGGTCGTCCACCCGCGCGGTCAACAGGGTCTCGGGGTGCCTTCCCTGGGCGGGCAGCCACAGCGTCGCGTACTCCACCTGCATCAGCGCTCGGACCCGGCCGAGCAGCGCGTCGGCGAGTGTGCCGCTGTGCCCGCTGCCGACCACGGCGCGGGTCAGGTCGTACAGGTCGGTGAGGGTGCGGTGCTGGCGGAAGAACTGCGCGTAGGCCCGGTAGACCAGGGCCAGGCCGGCACCGAGGGCTGCCAGCAGGAGCAGCGACCACCACGTGCTACGGACCAGAATCAGCACGATCAGGCCGACCGACACGTTGATCGCCGCGGTGAGCACCGCCGGCGTGGCGGTACGCAACGTCCCGCGCCCGGTCTGCCAGCCGTGCAGCAACGTGTGTACCGCCGCCACGCTGGAGTAGCTGATCAGAATCACCATGCTCACGGCGGCGAAGATGCTGCCCCAGGTGCTCGGACCGACGCCCTCCATCGGAGGGAATGCCTGGAGGACCAGGACAGCCAGCGACGTTCCCGCGGCGGCGCGCGCCACGTTGAACCACACCTTCGGCGCCGAGAACCGCTGTCTGGTGTGGGTGATCAGGGAGCTCAACGTGTAGATGACCACCACCGTCAGCGGCGGCAGAAAGTAGAGCGCGAGAACCATCGGCAGCTCGGTGAGCGTGACACCGATCGTCTGCCGCCGCACCACCAGACTGAGCAGCGGCAGCCCCGCCACGATCATGATGACGAGAAGAAGCATTGCCTCGGGCCAGTCGCCGAAGGGCTCCTTCGCGATCAACCCGGTGGCGGTCGCACAGACGACCGCGATCAGCGCGAGGGGCGCGGTGATGATCCACGCGTCCTCGGATGACCTTCGCCGGGGTTGACCATGACCGCTCATGGCGCTCCTTCGGATTGACGCCGAGCGGTCACGATACCGTCACTACGTCGATGGTGCCTTCCACCCGAACGGCCAAACAGGATGACCACCCCGAGGCAACCGCCTCACTGCCAGACGATGTCGGCTGCCTGCGCCGTCGGCACGGGCTTGTCGGCGGTAGACACGGTCTGCCAAACGATGTCGCCAGCCCGAGCGCCGCCCCCTGAGCTGCTGCCGAGATCAACACTGGCGATGCCGCTCACAAGTGCGGCGAGGGTGAAAAGTGAGCCAAGCAGCCGGCCCAACCTAAGACCAGACATGATTGCTCCTGTCGGAAAATGTCGTGGGGGTGGTGGAGGTTCCACGATCGTGCCACAGTGCGGGCAGCCAGAGAAGTGGTGGGCAGCCCGATGGGCCCCACCGTCTGTAACTTCCCGCCGTTCGGCCCACCGCCCCCACCGCACCGGAGCAGATCACGGCCGTGCAGGGCAGGTCAGCGCTTCACACAGCGTTGAATACGACCTTCACCACAAATTCGGCGCTGTCGCGGCAGAGCACCAGATCCGACATCTTGGTCACTGTGAGTGACGCCTCCAGGAGATGCGTTCGCGTCGTGCGTTCGGCGTCCAGCCATCGACCACCATACCGGGTCTTCGCCAATAGACCAGTCCCCGAGCCGGATTCCATCCTGGTGACCCAGGGCCCGTCCGCGTGTCTCAAGCAACACATTTCCGCAGCTCAACCCCGCTAGGAAGCGACAACCAGGGATCCCGTACGTCCGCGAGAAAGGGCGTGGGAAGTCGCGGGCTCCGCAGAACGCTGCTCGCGCCCCGGTGGGTCATGGCCCGCCGGCCACTCGCCGGGACAGGGACACCCCGATGTTCAAGCCGCTTCCCACCTGCCGCTCGCGCAGCACCACCGCCGGACGAACTCAGTCGGCGGACCACCGGGCACCTCCGCTCGACGAGCCGGTATCTCGAAAGACAACGCCACGCTTGGCACCGTCTCCGATCAGTCGTCCTTCGGCATCGGCCACACATCCCGGGAGTCGTTCAAGGCCCGTCCCGGAGGTGGCTCGACCGTCAAGGACTTCAACGCACGCGGCAGAGAGGTGACCCCACGCTTCAACGACCGCCACAGCGCCGCAGCCACGTGAAGCAGAGCGAGGAGCGCAGCGGAGCCCAGCGCCAACAGCAGCACGAGGCCGACCAGCCCTGTCATCACCCGAACATTCTGACCAGTCGAGCGCCACGACGGGCACCGTGGATCATGTCATCTCCCCCGTCGATGCAGTGGCATAGACGCAGGGCAGAACGGCGACGCCGTGCCCCAGGCGCCGGGCGACCGCGGTCGGCGGGACACCGGCATTCAGCCAGGGCGACGCCGCCGCGTTCTGCGACGGATTTACAGGGAGGGCACCCGCGATCTTGACAGCCTCAGGGCTGCCACCTGCCGTTCTGCTCGCTACGCAGACGCCGTGCTGGCTTTCGCCCACCATCTGCCCACGTCCCCACCACCACGTCAGGGCGATGAAGTGTCGAGTGGAACCGGCCCGTTCTCGTCCTCGTGCTGGCACTGCACTGCCGCAGGCACGCAGAGCGCCATGTAGCTTCCCAGGAAGACTTTCTGCTGCCTGCCGCCGATCTCGTACGTGACGTTCACCCCGCGCCGAACCGTCCGGCCTTCGCCCACGAGCTCGTAGCCGAGCAGGATCTCGATTTGTACCGCGCCATCCGGATGCTCGCTCGGATCAGCGGTGCCCGGATCGGGAAGAACAAGTCCGGCCGGATCCTGTGCACCATTGAGGCCGGGATGGGTCGGTGGCCAGCCTTCGGAGTCCATCACCGATCCTCGGGTCGCGGTGAGCACTCGTACCTGGGCGCCAAGCAGACGAGCCGAGTCGCCGTGCATGACCGGTTCGATGCTCTTGATCGTTACCGGTCCCTTGCCGATCCGGACGGTTGTGACACCGTCGGTGAGCCGATAGCCGATGTCGTAGGAGCCTGCCCAGCCGTAGCTGCTCCGCTGGGCAAACACATCGTCGCCTGGATGATCAGAGGTCAGGAACGGTGTATCACAGCCGGCGACGGCGAGGACCCCAGCGAAGGCTCCGGCCATCGCCGTTCGGGCAAGCCGAGTGTTCATGCAACCTCCGCCTTGGCACCCATGCCTCGGTAGGTCATCGAAGCTCACCGTCGGTCGGTATGAGCCGGACCCGCCGGTGGACAAGGTTGATGTCGACGACCTCCACCCACAGCGTGTCACCTGGTTCAGGGACGCCGTCAAGGCGGACTCGTGAACCAGCCCCTGAATGTCATCCCCCACAGTGACGAAGACACCGAACGGCACGATGCGGGCACCTCGCCGCGCAGGACGGCTCCGAGATTCGCCCGCGCGAACTCCGCCATCGGGTCGGGCTGCAACGCCTTGAGCGACAGCGACACCCGCTCGCGGTCGAGATCGACGTCCAGCACCATCACGGCGAGCCGATCCCCCAGGCCCACAACATCGGTGGGGTGATCGAAGTGCTTCCAGGTCAGCTCCGCACAGTTGATCATGCCGATCACGCCGCCGATGTCTACGAAGACCCCGAAGTTCTTGATATCGACGATTACGCCTGTGGCAACCTGGCCGCGCTCAAGCGTTTCCAGTCTCAGCCGCGCAGTCTCATCATCCCTCTGCCCCACAAGCTTTGACCCTCCACCCGAGTGCATCGCCGATCTTGTCATTCATGGCGTCGTCGCCGCGCCAGCTAAGCTTGTTCCAATACTCTCACCAACTCTTGGGCCAAGTCTGTCCTGTCGTTCTCACGAAAGAGTCGTTCCAGCATGCGAACTAGATCGCGCGCATTCTGCCTCGGAAACTGCTCGAGAAATTTTTGGATGCATTGCGCAATGACTACCCATTCACTACCTGGGGCCCACTGACTTACCGACCGCATGATTTCGTGGAAGTCGCTCGGCACCGGAAGATTGCCATGCTTTGTGATCCAATACAGCCGCGCTGTTGCAGGATCACAGAAAACGTCATCCCGAAGAAAGGTCAGCTCCGCTCTAACTCGGTCCCTATCGAGCCTTTCCCGAGACATCTCGCGTACCGACTCCTCATAAAGCTCAGCAGCCCTAGAGACAGCGTCAACCACGGACACGGCGACATGAGCAGAATTGAATATCATTTCTTCGGTGGCCCCAGGAAAATCGCGACCCAGCACATGGTTAATCTCTTGCTCTGTCACTGGCGAGCGCAGCACGTGGAAGCGCTCCGCAACTGGCTCGACCATCTGCCGTGCACGACGGGCCGCCAGAGCAACAGCTTGCTGACGACTCATCCCAGCGGCCGAACGACAAGACAGCGTCACATGGATTTCGAAAGGAAAACCTTTTCGGTTACTGTCTGCCTGATCCGTGAAATCAAAAGTCCAAGTGTCACCGAATCGAGGACGAACCCCAATTCCAAGAAGGGCCATCAGGTTCACGGTGTGCGACTTGGGTCGGGAATCCCAGCAGTGCCGCGCTCATCCTCCCCAGAAAGTGGTGAAGCACGCCTCGTCGGAATTAAGTCGACTGCCGGTGGTGGCAGTACTGCACCCGAATCTGCCGGCGCGATACCTTGCGATAGGTCTGGTCCAGCAATAGATAGCTGTCTGCCTACCGTCAATATTTCCGGCTGCTCCGACGGCGGGGCATCGTATCCGGATGAATCCTCTTCAAACCACGATGTTGCTGCATCGGCGTTGGAGTGACTCACCGCGTCATCCGTGGAGTAATCCGCAGACTGCCCAGGGGGGGTGGCGTATACAGAGGCAGCACGTTGTCCTGCCGCATAACGGTCCGCATAGAGCAGCTCGTCTAGCTCTCGACGAAGGTCTTTACGCTCCGGACCGACATCCAATGCCAGAGACCAGCGCTGCAACGAATCGTCCAGTCGATGACGAAGCAGAGTTGGTGCGGCAGATCCATTGACGACATCTCTGAAGAGCTGCAGGACGAAACTACGTTCGTCGACGGGGGCCAGACATGCCTCGAACCAACCCCAAATGCTTTCGTCCAACTCATTCTCATCAACGGGCCCAGCCAGGAACGTCTGCCAGCATCTCGAAATAGCCGCCAAGTTGGCGATTGAGCTGTTATCTCGGGCAGCCATAAGGACAGACGGCTTGTGGTGCACATCATCAACGATTGCCGCTAGCGCGCCGAATATATGCGGGCCAGCCGAGTCGTTGTCGCTACACCAGGCTTCGACCTGCTTTAGAAGGGTAGGCCGAGTTGTTGTTTCATTCCACAGAGCCTCGACAGCTTCTTTCACAGCTTCAAGAACAGTTGGGTCACTCGACCTCGCCGCATGCCGAAGTCGAACCAAAGCCTTTCCGGGGTAAGCGAGTCCGAATGCGCCGGCGCACACGCGCGCGCTCGTTTCTTTCAATCTGGCGTCCCCTCCCGAAGCCCACAGCCGCAGCTTATGGTGCACCTTCCGATCAATCGATTGATCGAAGCACGCGAGCGACAACAACCGAACGGATTCTTCGTAGAGGGTTTCGTCACCATGCCAAGACTTGACGATTGTGTCGAGAAGATCCAGCTTGTCAAAGCGGACCATGAATGCTAATGAGAACTCTGTTACCCTCTTGGCTCTGGATTCCTTGCTTTCTGTCTCGCCACCGACCGGGCGAACCACGTCGCTTACGAGCCAACTAAGGAATTCTTCGCGGCAGCGCGGGCGGTCCGCCCAAAAGTATTTGACAACAGCATCCTCCCAGCCTGGACGGGTAAAAGAGACTATATCCTCTGCAAGGTCCGCCCCCACCCGGTCGACTACTTGAAGAACGCCAACTCCCTCTTGACCGTTCGTCGAGAATCCTGCAGAAGGCTCCCCGAAATGTTGGCCCAAACGTTGAGCGGCGTCGTAAACGTCGCCAACAGGAGCATCACCATACGCGGCCGCGATAAGCATAAAGTTGCGTTCGAAACTGCTCCTTCCAGGTTGCGAATGCCAAGCTAGGAGTTCTTTGTGCCAACTACGCCGAGCTGCGACGACGCTAAGAACGCGTCGTTGGAATGTTTCGTCGCCGACTTCCGGCCCTGAAAATCGGGGATCTTGCAAGACAGCAGGAAGCTGCTCAACAGGAGCTCGGTCGGCTCGCATAATCAGGTGCATCACGCTCATCACGCCTCTGGGTGTTTCGTCCCTTAAGAGGCGCACAATCTCATCGTTACTGAGCCAGCGATCAACGTCCCTGTTACCGTATCGCTCGAGCCAGCCTCGCATGATTTCCCTGCCGGGGGCTGGAGCAACATGGTGCGCCTTAACAGGCGAATCAACGCCGATCCTGTCCCACTGACTTTCATCAACAACGACTACTAGCCGACCGCCGCTTTCGGAAATGACGGCAGCCATCGAATTCAGATGGTCCCCGAACCGACTCGAGACCATAAACTCATCGTCGTCTGGCGGCAGCTCGAGGATTGTACAGACGCCGCCGGAGTCTCTTATTCGATCTACATCGATGAGCCGTTCCGCGCCGTAGCCGAGCCTTCGGAATCGTCTCTGTCCTGGCACGATCCCGCTTGCGTCAGACAGCAATGCAAGGGCCGTAATCGATTTGCCAACGCCCGGTTTACCGGTTATTACGACAATGGCACCGGGAGCCAAGAAGTCAAATAGAAGTTCGTAGTAACTCGCCGATCGCGCGAAGACGGACCCTACCGATTGAAGCTGGCTCGGCGTTATGGTCTCGGCGGCATGGTCTTTTTGGATAAATCCAAGAACTACCTGGGCCCCAATTGCGGTGCCCCCACTTTGTGTACCGACATCTACATTAATGGTCAAATGCTTCGCTAGACCGCCAAATTCGTGGAGCGCCTGTTCGAGCATCACTTGATCAGCCGATCCGATCGATTCGGGCTCCGGTAAACTCGCCCGACTCGTGGACACGGAGGACTTGATTGTCTACTTCTGCATGCCCCCCGTGATTGATCACGCCCATATCGGCACCGATAGCCTTTCCGTGCACATCTTCCAAGCGGTTATGCACCTTGAAGGTTGCATCATCGCCCTTACCGAACTTGAATTCCTGCCCATAAACAGCATCAAGGATAGACTTCGCTTTGCCTAGAACTATGCGAAGTTGGGGTTCGCTCCCGTCAAGGTTCTCGTGATTCTGCGGAACCCGTAGCAACGCATGCAGGATTTGGATTTCGGACTCATGTTGCTCGACGACATCATCCCTGAGTTGCAGTGGCCCGCTGACCTCGATGGATGATGGAGTTTCCAGATCCTCCGGCGTCGGCGGTTGTTCACCTTGTCGACTCAAACGCCGACGTTCAAGAAAGAGGCCGAGTTGACTGTAGGTAAACTTGACTCCCTCAACCAACGCAGCGCCTACCAGGACCGGGAAGGCAATCTCTTCCACTGGGCCTCCTCCCGTGAAAATATATGGGGCAACCATCTGGCTCCGCTCGCACCAAGCTCCCCAACTGCGCGGCTCATCCCGGTGCAAGCTGCTCAGTACACGACAATACGGCAACTTTCGTTTCCTCCCCTTGCCGCGGATCTATAGCGATCTAACTTATCAAGCATCTGACCTGGTCAGACTGGCCCTCGATAGGGCGCGCTTCATTGATTTGTCGAATTGCTGACAGTCGCGCTCGGGGCTTCGCGGCAGCAGCAGGGCGATGTGATTTGTCATCTTTTGGTCCACACAACCACAAGACTCAGCGTTGGCTGCTCACCGTCCATGGACAAAGCCACACCGCTGCAGCAGGCCAGAGCTCCTGCTTGGAGCATCAGCGAGTCGATCAATTGCCGAATTGGTCTTTCTGGAATCAAGGCGCCGCGCTCCGCACGGCGCGGGCGGTGAGCCGGCCGGCGGCAAGCCGCCCCGGCCGCCTCCGGCGCCGGGGCGGAGAGCCACCGACTGTCGCCGGACCGCTGCCCCCAACCCAATGCTCCAGACGCAACGCGACTACGACAGGCGGCACGGAAGCCGGCGGGTCGACCTGATCGAGGGCCTGGGCTTCCGACTTCCGCGCCAGTCCAACCCCAGGGCTGGCTTGCCCTCGGCCTACTACCCCCCCGCCAACTAGCCCCGCAGTCAGCCCTCAGCACGTCGCTCCAGGCGCAGCACACGCCAGGTCGGCCATCCCCGGAACACCAGCATTCACGCCTCAGAGGAGCCCTCAGCGGGCAAGATCGACCTGCCCACCATCTGCCCACAACCAGTCGTCAACGGCTGGACTCAGCCGGACTCGGCTAGATCAACGACAGCGGCCCCCGACCAGCATCTCTGCTGGTCAGGGGCCGTGTCTGCACCTGGTGGCGGGTAGAGGATTCGAACCTCTGTAGCTTTCGCGACGGATTTACAGTCCGCTCCCATTGGCCGCTCGGGCAACCCGCCAGGGCACCCCACCGCGTCGCAACGCGGCGGCGGAAGCAAGGATAGCGGCTCACCCCGGGACCGGTGCAACCGGGTACGGTCAGGGGGTCGTGCCGCTGGTCGGCGGCCGACTGCACGTCCCAGACCGCCGGACAGCAGGAGCAGAAGCATGCCAGCGAACCCGTCTTTCGACATCGTGAGCAAGGTCGACCGCCAGGAGGTCGACAACGCCCTCCGGCAGGCGGAGAAGGAGCTCGCGACGCGGTTCGACTTCCGCGGCACGGGCGCGGAGATTTCCTGGTCGGGTGAGGAGGCGATCGGTCTCCAGGCGGAGACCGAGGAGCGGGTCCGCGCCGCGCTGGACGTCTTCAAGGAGAAGTTGGTCAAGCGCAACATCTCGTTGAAGTCGTTGGACGCGGGTGAGGCGCGCCCGTCCGGCAAAGTCTTCAAGATCGACTGCAAGGTGATCCAGGGCATCGAGACGGACAAGGCCAAGGCGATCAGCAAGAAGATCCGCGACGAGGGCCCGAAGGGCGTTCAGGCGCAGATCCAGGGCGACCAGCTGCGCGTCACCGGCAAGAAGCGGGACGACCTCCAGGCGGTCATCTCACTGCTCAAGGGTGAGGACTTCGGCGTCGCCCTCCAGTTCACGAACTACCGGTAAGCCCCGGCCAGCGGGTCGGTCACCCCTTGCGATCTGGGGCAGACGTCGTTGCCAATGGTCGTCGTTCGTCAACTACTGCCTGACCGCCGACGGCCTGGCTAGCCGCCTGATCCGCCCTGCGGGGTCGGCCTGGCAGTGGTCCTCTCTGGCGACCCCGTTACTCCTCGAGCCATGAGTGGGGCTCGATCAACCACGGCTGGTCGGGGTTCTCGCGGTAGGCCACCTGGCCGATCGGAAGGCTTGCCAGCTGCGCCACGGACAAGTTCCGCGCAATGACGTGGTTGATGCACGTCACGACCACAGCGCCGGGCTGGTTCGGGTCGTTCACGGCGTCGCCGACGATCCAGGAATTGTCGCCGGTATGGATGACCTCACGTGCTGGCTCCGCACCGTCCAGCACGGTTCGTTGGACGACCGCCCCGAGGTTGTCGGGGAATCGGCCGTCGCTGAAGGGAAAGGGCAAGGACCGGAACACCTCATGTTGGTCCGAGTGCTCGTGAGCCTCGACGTCGCGATCGTCCACCGCGACACCATAGATGCGCCGCGCCTGCTCCGCTTCCAGCACGTCGTCCGCCGCCTGACCCCTCGCTTGTAAGTTCTGGGCGCTCCGTTCCCGTCTGCGACCTCGGGCGGATGTCCGAGGTCGGCCGCTGCCACACACGGCTCAGGAGGGCAGTTGCGTTCGCGCGGCGCGACCGCCTCGGACCCCCGCGCACGCTCGAAGTCTGGCGAGCGGGCGTCCTTGCTCAGTCCGCGCAAGCCGCGGGCGGAGCAGTCAGCTTTTGGATCCTCGGCGCTACCGCATCGACCCATGACCAACCCCACCGCGCGGAGGAGCCGCACCCACGACGAACGCCGACGAACTGTCGTCGAGACCGACGATCGTCTGGCCGGAAGTGTCACCCACGTCCCGAGACTGATCTGTCGCGAACGTCCTGAGACCCGACATCCCCGGCAGCCGGCGGTGTCCTTCGTCGACTGATGCGCGACGCTCGTCCGCCAACTGATCTTCGACACCTGCGGACGCTGGTCACGGCAGTCCCGGCGCCTGGTCCTGGCGAGACATATGGCGGGCAGGGAGGTGCCGCCGATTGTTCGACCGGGCCGCTTTGAGTGCTGGGTCATCAGCCGATCGGATAACCAGAGGCGATGATCGGCTATTTCCATGTGCGACGGACACCCTGCGACGCCTAGGAAGGAGGCATGACCAACGAGCGGACCGTCCCCCTGCTGCCGTGCGCATCCATTGACGACATCGAAGCCTTCTACGGAGTTCTCGGTTTCCGCACCACGTACAAGCAACGCAAGCCCAACGCGTGTGTGGGGGTTCAGCGGGAAGACCTGCACCTGCAGTTCTTCGAGATCGCCGGATTCGACCCGGAGCAGTCCTATGGCTCCTGTCTCGTACTCACCACGGACATTGAGGGACTACACCGGGCATTCGCAGCCGGCATGCGGGCGGCGTACGGCAAGGTGCTGGTGTCCGGGACGCCGCGGATGACCCGGCCCAGGGCGCGGAAGAACGCCGACGGGTTGGGCGGGTTCAGCGTCATCGACCCGGGCGGCAACTGGATCCGCGTCTTTCGGGACGCCGCCACCGCGCCCACGCCGGCCGCCGCGCCTGCCGGGCGGCTGGCCAAGGCCCTGGCGAATGCTGTCGTGCAGGCCGACTCCAGGGGAGTTGTCGAACAGGCGGTTCGGATCCTCGACAGCGCGTTGGCTCGCCCGCAAGCCGACGACGACCCGGTCGAGCAGGTAGAGGTCCTGGTCTACCGCGCCGAACTCGCGATGGTGCTGCACGATCCGAAGACTGCGGCCGAGATGCTGGCCCGCGCCCAGTCCGTCACGCTCACGGACCAGGAATCCGAAAGGGCGGCACCCGCGTTCGACAACGCCACGGAACTGGCAGCAGCACTGCGGTGACTAACCATACGAACGCCCGGCATACGTGCTCGACGTCGGGGAGAGCGGTGTCACAGCGATCATGGCTGCGTTCTGGCTGGTAGCGGGCGGCGCCCCGCTGACGTACAGCGAATCGGCTACGGTCGCATCGTGGATCCTCGATCTCGACGGGCGGACACCGGACGGATACTCGGCACGCTGTCGCTCATCGTTGGCTTTCTGACCTCGCTACTCACCCTGTCAGCGGGCTACGACGGCATGGCGCCGCACTTCGTCGCGTTCCTTCTCATGCTGACCGGTATCGGCCTACGGATCGAGGCGGCGATCACTGACCGGAGGCCATAGCCCTCGCCCTGGCTGACCGGAGGTCGGTGGCGAGCCCGCAACGCCCGTACCCACGCCGATCGATCAGCGGTCGACGCGGTACCAGTGGGCGGTCTCCCCGGGGATCGGCGTCAGCCGGACGCGGTCGCCACCCGGGTCGTCGAGGATGCGTACGCCGTCGCCGAGCAGCACCGGCGCGAAGAAGATCAGTATCTCGTCGAGCAGACCGGCCCGCAGGCACTGCCTGGCGACGTCCGCGCCGAGCACGTTGACGTACCTGTCTCCAGCGGCCTCCTTGGCATGCGCGACGGCAACGTGCAGGTCGTCGGCGAAGGTGACGCCTTCGGGCGGCTCGGTGGGCGGACGGTGGGTCAGGACGATCACCGGCCCGTGATACCGGCCGCCGAAGGCGCCTTCGCTGTCGGTGCCACGGTTCGGGTCGTCGCCGCCGAAGGTGCGGTTGCCGGCGAGGATCGCACCGATGTCGGCCAGTAGACGGTCGGCGGTCGGGTTGTCGCCGCTGAGGTGTTCGGTGAGCCAGGACATGTCACCGCCGGGGCCGGCGATGTAGCCGTCGAGTGACGCGGTCGCCGAGTAGAGCAGCTTGGCCATGGTTCCCCTCTCGTCGACGACCAGTCTGGCGCACCCCACCGACATCGCCGGAAACCGTCGGAGGAGGTCAGATCGGGACGGGGTCGTCGGGGCGTACCGCCTGGTTTTCCGCTCGGGCGATGGGCCCGGCGGGCAGCGCGGCGACCGCGGCCCCGACGGCCACCGCCGCGCCCGCGAAGACGAAGGCCCACGGCACGCCGCCGGCGTGGTCCACGATCAGGCCGGCCACCGCGCCGCCGGCGGCGCTCGCCGCCACGGCCACCGTGACCACCCAGGTGTACGCCTCGTTCAGCATGCCCGCCGGGGCGATCCGGCCGACCAGGGTGTTCTCCAGGGTCAGCGCCGGAGCGATGGTGGCCCCACCGACGACCAGGGCGACGCCCAGCGCGAGCGGCGTGGGCATGAGCGCGAACACCACGAACGTGCCGGCCAGCGCGGCGAGCAGCAGGGCGAACTGGCGGGTCATGTTCGGCGAGGGTCGGCGTACGCCGAACCAGAAGCCGCCGATGGCGCTGCCGACCCCCCAGACCGCCAGCAGCAGCCCGGCGAGGCTCTCCGGGTCGTCGGTGGTGGCCTTGCCGGCGTAGGCGGGGACGGTCACACCGGCGGCGCCGAACGCGATGCCCAGTCCGGCGACGCAGAGCAGCAGTGCCGGGAAGCCGGCGACCCGCAGTGGACCGAGCCCCCGGGCGTGGTGTTCGCGCGGGTGGGGCCGCCAGTCGCGCATCACCCGGCCGAGGGCGACGGCGGTGGTGCCGACCAGGGTGACGACCGCCGCCCCGATCAGCGCGGCCGCCGCGTCGGCGACCAGTACGAACCCTGCCACGAGCAGCGGGCCGAGTACGAACACGATCTCGAACAGCGAGGTCTCCGCCGCGAGGGCGGTGTTGCGCAGGGCGTACCGGCCGGAGGCGGGGCTGGTCAGTTCGTTCCAGGCGCCGCGAATGGCGGCGGTCAGCGGCGGGTACGTCGCGCCGGCGACGCCGGCCGTCAGGTAGATGGCGGCGAGGGCGTCGTCGCCGGAGCGGCTGGCCAGCAGCAGCCCGGTGAGCGCCAAGGGGTGGGCCACGGCGGTGACCAGCAGCACCGGGCTCGGACCGACCCGGTCGGCGATGCGTCCGGCCACCGGGCTGAGCGCGGCGCCGGCGACGGCGTAGATGCCGCCCGCGATGGCGGCCAGGGAGTATCGCCCGGTCACCTGCTCGACCACCAGCAGCAGCGCCAGCGGCGTCATGCCGATGCCGAGCCGGCCGATGATGCCGGTGACCAGCAGGATCGGCGCACCGGGGATCCGCCAGACACCCAGGTACTGGCGCAGTGCGGCCACGAGGTGTACCTCCGCTGGGACAGGTAACGGGTAGAAGCCCTGTCGACCCTAACGTCCGAGGTCAGGCCGTGGATGGTCGATCCGCTCACAGCAGCGCGGAGGCCGGGACTGACCGAGCGGTCACAAAGGGGGTAGGTTGCTGATCGAATTGGGTCCATACGCCGGCACCGCACGATGAGGCAGGAGGTCCGATGTCCGGGACTACCACCGCACCTCTGCGAGTCGAGATCTATTCGCTGTACGGCGACGCGAAGCCCAGTGAGGCCGCCTCGCCCAGCCTGCGCGGCTCCCTGCCCGCCCGGGCCGTCCAACAGTGCCCGCCGGTCGCCATCGCCTCGGGATTCGGCTGGTACGTCTACCCGCCAACCGACTTCGCGCTGCGCTGGGACGGCCAGGACACCGAGTGGACGCTGCTGGCGGAGAACGAGCCGGCCCAGTGGCGTTCGCTCGCCGGTGGCTACGACGGCAAGCTGCCGGACGCGGCCGGCCAGTTGCAGGCGGCGCCCGAGCAGTTCCACGGTGACCTGGACATCTTCGACAGGTACGGCGCGAGCATCCCGTTCCTCGACGCCGACCCCCGCGCCGCCAACACGATCGAGCTGGTCACCGGCGTGGTGGCGCGTACGTCCCCGGGATGGTGCCTGATGGCCCGGGGCGTGCCGAACTGGCCCGCTCAGCGCGGTGTGCAGCTCTACGAGGGCGTGGTCGAGACCGACTGGTACACCTCGTTGCTGCCCACCATCCTGCGGCTCACCGAGGTGGGGCAGGTGGTGCGCTTCTACCGGAACATCCCTCTCATGTGCCTGCAACCGGTGCACCGGTCCACACTGGAGGCCTTCCGGCAGGCCGAACTGGTCACCGGGGAAGGGCTGCCGGCGTGGCCGGAGGACGTCTGGTCGGACTTCGTGGCGCTGCGCCGCCGCCGCCAGGATCCGGAGATCCGCAGCAGCTACCGCCGGGAACAGGCCCGCCGGGTCCGGGAGAACGCCGCCTACCAGCCGATCGGGGTAGCGGAAGCGGACCAGCCGACCTGATGCCCGACACCGACGCACAGCTCACGCCGTCGCCCGGTTACCGAGCGCTGTTCCGGCATCCGGTCGCTTCCCGGCTGGTCATCGCCCGGGGCATCTCGGAGCTGGGTGATTTCGTGGGCCTGGCCGCTCTGCTGCTGCTCGCGTACGACCAGACGAACTCCGTCCTCGGCCCGGCCGCGGTCTACGCCGCGCGTACCCTGCCGGCACTGCTGGTCGCCACCGTCTTCAGCGGCTGGCTGGACGTGCCGGCCCGCCGTACCCTGCTGGTCTGGCTGTCGGTGGCCGGCGCCGCGCTGATCGCCGTACCGGCGGCGGTCCCCGAGCCGCTGCCGGCGATCGTGGCGGCGGGCCTGCTGGGCGCGGTACGGGCCGCCTACGCGAGCGTCAATGTGGCCGTCGCCGCCGAGGCGGTGGACGCTCCGCTGCGGCTGCCGCTGTTCGGCCTCAGCGCCTTCGCCAACCAGGCGGGCCAGGTGGTCGGCCTGCTCGCGGGGGCCAGCCTGACGGTGGCCCTCGGCTCCCGGGTGGCGCTCCTGATCGACCTCGGATCGTTCCTGATCGCCGCAGTCGTCCTGGCCGGACTGCCGAAGCGCCCCCACCAGGTACGCGGGCCGCGTCCACCGGCGACCGCGGGCGTGCGCATCATCGCCCGCCATCCGGTGCTGCGGGGGGTCGCCCTGCTCACCCTGGCCACGGTGCTGTCCGGCGCTCTCCCGGAGACCCTCGCCCCGGATCTGGCCGGCGGGGCCTGGCGTCCCGCCGTGCTGGCGGCGTCGGCGCTGGGCGGTGCGGTCTTCGTGCTGGTGGTGGGCCGGTCCCGGTGGTTGGGCCGGTTGGCCGGTCAGGTGGCCGTCGCCGCGGCGCTGGCCGGCGCGCTGTTGCTCACCGGTGTCCTGGTCGCCGTCGACGCGCCGCTGGGGGCGCTGACGGTCGGCAACGCGTTGATCGGCGCGGGCGGCGGTTGGTTGATCGGGGCGCAGGCCACGTTCGCCCGGTTGGCCCCACCGGAACGGATGGGGCAGGTCGAGGCGACGATCGTCGCGGCGAACATTGTCACCTCGGGGATCGGCATCTTCCTGCTGGGTGGCGTGGCTGCCGTGCTCTCGCCCGCCGCGTCGTACCTGACGGCGGGCGTCGTCCTGCTCGCCGTCGTGCTGCTGACCCGTCTGATTCGGCCGCCCGCACCGGAGTGACGCGGAAACGACTCCGCCTGCGTCCGTGAGCGGACGCGGGCGGAGTACGGGGTTCGGCGGGTCAGCGCTGGAACTGCACCGGGCCCGAATTGGCGGCCATCCGCTCCAGGCGGGCGACCCGGTCCTCCATCTTCGGGTGGGTGGAGAAGAGCGCGGCCACCGCGCCACCGGCGAACGGGTTGGCGATCATCAGGTGAGCGCTGCTGGTGAGCGTGCCCTGAGCCGGCAGCGGGCGTCGCCGGGCCACGGCATCGATCTTGCGCAGGGCGCTGGCCAGGGCCAGCGGGTCCCGGCTCAGCTCGGCGCCGGACTGGTCCGCCTGGAACTCGCGGCTGCGGCTGATCGCCAACTGGATCACGGTGGCCGCGATCGGGCCGAGGATCAGGGTCAGCAGCAGGACGGCCGGGTTCGGCGAGTCCTCGTCGTCCCCGCCACCGAGCGGGATGAACCAGGCGATGTTCGCCAGGAACGTGATGATGCCGGCCAGGCCGGCCGCGACGCTGGAGATCAGGATGTCCCGGTTGTAGACGTGGGACAGCTCGTGCCCGATCACACCGCGCAGCTCCCGGTAGTCCAGGATCTCGGTGATGCCCTGGGTCACGCAGACCGCCGCGTGCTGCGGGTTACGCCCCGTCGCGAACGCGTTGGGCTGGGCGGTCGGGCTCACGTACAGGCGGGGCATCGGCTGTTGGGCCTCGGTCGCCAGTTCGCGCACCATTCGGTACAGCTCGGGGAACTGTGCCTCGCTGACCGGTTGCGCCCGCATCGAGCGCAGCGCGAGCTTGTCCGAGTAGAAGTAGGAAATGCCGTTGATGACCAGTGAGATGAGGACGGCGATGACCAGGCCGCCACTGCCGCCGAACCCGTAGCCCACCGCGAGGATCAGCGCGGTGAGCAGACCGAGCAGTGCGGCGGTCTTCAGACGGTTGTGGTGCACGATCTCTCCTTCGGTGCGCGGATCGCCTCGATCCGCTGACCGGTACAACAACCCGATACCCGTCAACCATCCGTCGGAACGCTGAGAGTTGACTGAGACCCGCTCAGCGGGCGGCGAGATCCAGCACGAGCTGCGGGGCGACACCGAGCACCACGGCGGCCACCGTGGCCACCGCCAGCACCACCGCCACCACACCCACCAGGGGTACGGCCACCACGCCGTCTCCGCCCGACGAGGGCCGCGGCGTCCACAGGCCGGCCGTCACCCGCAGGTAGTAGGCGAGCCCGAGGACCGCGTTCAGCGCCACCACCAGCGCCAACCAGGCCGCGCCACCGTCCAGCAGCGAACGGACCACCGTCACCTTCGCGAACAACCCGGCCAGGCCCGGTGGGAGTCCCGCCAGACCCACCAGCGCGAGGCCGAGGGCGGCGCCGCGCCACGGGTGCCGGCGCGCGGCCCCGCGCAGGTCGTCGAGCGTGCCGCCGTCCGCCCCCACCGGGCGCAGCGCGGTCACCCCGGCGAACGCCGCCAGCTCCAGCACCACGAAGAACACGGCGTACGCCACCGCGGCGGCGTACGCGGCCGACCGCGCCTCGCCCGTGCGGCCGGCGGCCAACGCCAGCGCGCCCAGCGGGGCGAAGATGTATCCGGCCTGCGCGACCGACGACCAGGCCAACAACCGGACGGTACGTCGCTGACGCAGCGCCACCAGATTGCCGACGGTCATCGTGAGCACCGCCAACAGGGCGAGCACCGGGCCGGTCCGGTCCGCCGGCAGCGCCCGCTGCACGACGGCCAGCACCGCCACCAGGCCGCCCAGCTTCGACGCCGTCGACAGGTACGCGGCCACCGGCAGCGGAGCGCCGTCGTAGGTGGCCGGCGCCCAGGCGTGGAACGGCACCGCCGCCACCTTGAAGGCCAGCCCGAGCAGCAGCAGCGTCACGGCGGCGGTGGTCAGCGGCAGGTCGCGCAACTCCGGCCGCTCGGCCAGCAGCGCGCCCACCCGATCGAGGTGCAGCCCGCCGGTCACCGCGTACAGCAGCGCCGCGCCGAGCAGCGTCAGCGTGGTGGCGACCACGCTGACCACGAAGAACGTCACCGCCGCCTCGGCGCTGGCCAGGCTGCCGCGGCGCAGGCCCACCAGCACGTACAGCGGCAGGGTCAGCGTCTCCAACGCCACGATCAGGGTGATCAGGTCGCCGGCCGCGCCGAGCACCACGCCGCCGGTCATCGAACAGGCGAGCAGGAAGGCGTACTCCCCCACCGGCGACCGACCGGCCCGCAGCGCCGGCACGGACAGCCCGAGCACGCCCAGGGTGAGCAGCGCCACCACTGCGCCGACCAGGGCCGCCCGCCCACCGAAGACCCACGAGCAGTCCGCGCCGACACAGAGCGTCCGCCGCTCGCCGCCCGCGCCCACCAGCGCCGAGAAGACGGCCGTACCGAGCGCCCCGAGCGCGGCCACCGCGACCGTGACGCGCGGCCGCGCCAACACGAGGTCGGCCACCAACACGAGTACGGCGGTGCCGGCGGCCAGGTACGCCGGGAGCAGCGCGACGCTGTCCACGCTCTGCACGACGCTCATCGGGCCGCCTCCGGTCGCGGGGCGCTTCTCGTGCTCACCTGTGGATCACCTCGATGAGGGCGTCGACGGGCGCCTCGGCGACGCCGAGGACCAGCGCCGGAACCAGACCGATCGCCAACGCGAGCAGCACCAGCGGCGCCCACGCGGTCAGCTCCGCGCCGGCCAGACCCGCGCCGACGCCGCTCACCGCGGGGCTCGGCCGGCCGTGGGTCACCTGGCGCAGCAACCGCAGGAAGTACGCGGCCGTGAGCGCGCCACCGACCGCCGCGAGCACCCCGAGGGTCAGCCACAGCGGGCCGCCCACCTGAATCGCCGCGACCACCGCGAACGCCTCCCCCCAGAAGCCGGCCAGCCCGGGTAGGCCCAGCGACGCGACGGCCGCGAACGCCAGCAGACCGGCGAGGCGGGGCGCAGTCTCCCGAAGCCCGGACAACTCGGCGAGAGCGCCCGTGCCGGTGCGGTCCTTCACGGCCCCAGCCAGGAAGAACAGCAGGCCGGTGATCACCCCGTGGGCGACGTTGCCGATCAGCGCCGCCTGGATACCGGTGGCGGTCAGCGTGGCGACGCCCAGCAGGACGAAGCCCATGTGCCCCACGCTGGAGTACGCGATGAGCCGCTTCACCTCGACCTGGGCCAGGCAAACCAGCGAGCCGACCAGGATCGCGGCGACCGCCAGCACGCCGAGCACCGGGGCGGCCCAGCGGGCGCCCTCCGGGGCCACCCCCACGGCGACCCGGATCAGCCCGTACGTGCCCATCTTGAGCAGCACCCCCGCCAACACCACGCTGCCCACCGTCGGGGCCTGGGTATGCGCGTCGGGCAGCCAGGAGTGCAGCGGCCAGAGTGGACTCTTCACCGCGAACGCGAGCGCGAACAGCGTGAACGCGGCCAACTGGGTGCTCCGGGACAGCCCGGCCCCGCCGGTCAGGGCCACGATGTCGGCGGTGCCCGCGGCGGCGACCACGACGTACACGCCGACCAGCAGCAGCACCGAGCCGACGAGGGTGTACAGCACGAACTTGCGGGCCGCCCGACGACGGTCGGCACCGCCCCAGCCGGCGATGATCGCGTACATCGGCAGCAGGACGACCTCGAAGAACAGGAAGAACAGCACCAGATCCAGCGCGAGGAACGTGCCGAGGATGCCCACCTCGACGACCAGCAACAGCGCCACCAACGCCCGGCCGCTGCCGCCGTCCGGCACCCGCCACAGCGAGTACGCGCAGCAGAGCAGCGTGAGCAGCGCCGTCAGCACCACCAGCGGCCAGGAGATGCCGTCGACGCCGAGGTGGAAACGCAGATCCAGGCCGGACGCCCAGGGCAGGTCCACCTGGTGCCAGGGGCGCACCGCCGGCGTGCCGGCCGACCAGGCGAACCAGCCCCGCCCACCGGACACCAGAGCCACGGCGGCCAGCAGGGTCAGCGCCGCCGCGACCGTACCGACGATCCGCGCCGCCCGATCCCGGGGCGTCGCCGCCACCCCGACCGCGCCGAGCGCCGGCACCACCAACACGGCGACGAGCAGCACCTGTCCGAACGTCATGACACCGCCCCCAGCGCGGCCGCCGCCAGGCCGATCAGCAGCGCGCCGGCCAGCACACCGGCGGCGGCCCGGGGCAGCGCCGCCCGGTGCAACGCGGCCAGCCCGGCCCCCAGACCCGTCGCGGCTTTGCCGCTGCCCTCCACGACCCCGTCCACCACCACCTCGTCGCCGGTACGCGCGAGGCGGGCCAGCGCCCGGACGGGGCGTACGACAAGGGTGTGCTGAACGTCGTCGAGCCGGAACGCGCGGGCGAAGACCGGCCGCAGCGGACCCAGCGCGGTCGCCGGATCGGCGGCCGTGTCCCGACGCCAGCGCGCCCACACCAGCCCCGCGCCGACCACCAGCAGCGCGAGCGGCAGCAGCAGCCCCGGCCCGACGTGGACCAGGCCGTCCTCCGCGCCCGCGACCGGCACGGTGGCGAACCGCAGCCGGTCGGCGAACGCGCCGACGAACCCGGCCAGGCCCAGCAGCGCGGCCGGCACGGCCAGCAGCAGCACCGGCCAGCGCAACACCGCCGGCGGGTCGTGCGGGTGCACCAGCGGCAGCCGGGGCTCGCCGAAGAAGGTCCGCAGCAGCAGTCGACCCGCGTACCAGGCGGTGATCGCCACACCGAGCAGCCCGGCCAGCCAGACCAGCCAGCCCACCCACGACGGCGCGGGGCCGGTACCCTCCAGCGCGGCCGACTCGGCGACCGTCAGCACGCCGTCCTTGCTCCAGAAGCCGGCCAGCGGAGGCACCCCGGCCAGCGCGCCGAGGCCGATCACCGTGCACCAGAAGGTCACCGGCATGGCCCGGCGCAGCCCACCCATCTCCGACATCAGCGTGGTGCCCACCGCGTGGATCACCGCACCGGCGGCGAGGAACAACAGCGCCTTGAACGCGGCGTGGGTGAGCAGGTGGAACAGCGCCGCCGACGGCGAGCCGACGGCCAGCGCGCCGGTCATGTAACCCAGTTGGCTGACGGTCGACCAGGCCAGGACCCGCTTGATGTCGTCCTGTGCGGTGGCGGCGAGCGCCCCGAGCAGCAGGGTGATCGCGGCGAGCACCCCGAGCACCGTCAACGTCACCGGAGCGGCCGTGAACAGCGGGTAGAGCCGGGTCACCGCGTACACCCCGGCGGCGACCATCGTCGCGGCGTGGATCAGCGCGGAGATCGGCGTCGGACCGGCCATGGCGTCCGGCAGCCAGGTGTGCAGCGGGAACTGTGCGCTCTTACCGGCCACACCGGCGAGCAGCAGCAGACCGGCGGCGGTCAGGGTCGCGCCGGAATGATCGTGCGCGAGCACGTCTGCGATCCGGAAGCTGCCCGTCGACACCCCGAGCAACGCGATCCCGAGCAGGAAGCCGACGTCACCGACCCGCGTCACCAGGAACGCCTTCATGGCGGCGGCCGGCGCGCCCGCGAGCCGGCGGTCGTGGGCGATGAGCAGGTACGAGCAGAGGCCCATCACCTCCCAGCCCACCAGCAGCATGATCAGGTCACCGGCGACCACCACCAGCAGCATCGCCCCCGTGAAGAGACTGATCTGGGCGGCGTACGGCGGATAGCGGTGGTCGACGTCGACGTCGTCGTGGGGGCCGCGCCGCAGGTAGCCGATCGAGTAGACCTGCACGGCCAGGGCCACCGCGGCGACCGCCACGGCGACCAGCGCGGTGGCGCCGTCCAGGCGTACCCCCAGGGTCACCGCCAACCCGCCGAAGTCGACCCAGGTCGTCGACGTCTCCGTCGGACCGTCGACAGTCACCAGCAGGGCCACGGCCAGCGCCAGCGCGCCGGCGGCACCGGCCACGCCGATCGTCACGGCCGCCGTTCGGGCCCGGTCACCGCCGACCGCGCCCCCAGGATGCCGCGGGGCCGGCGGCAGCAGCAGACCGGCCAGACCGGCAAGCAGCGGTACGGCGGGCAGCGCCGCCCCGAGCAGCCCGGTCACCGGATCGCCTCCGCGTCCTGCTCGACGGACCCGGCCGGTTCGGTCAACGCCACGTCGTCCACCGCCACCGTGGACCGCAGGCGGTAGAGCTGAAGCACGATCGCCAACCCCACCCCGATCTCGGCGGCGGCGAGCACGATGACGAACAACGCGAACACCTGCCCGGAGTGCGGCAGGACCGCGCGGACCGTGGTGTCCGCGGTGACCAGGATCAGGTTCACCGCGTTGAGCATCAACTCGACCGACATGAGCACCAGCACGGCATTGCGTCGACGCAGCACGCCGTACACGCCGAGGCCGAACAGCAGCGCGGCGGTGACGTACGGGATGACCGGCCTCACCGACGCCCCCCGGAGGCCAGTTCCTCTGCCGGCGCGGGCGCGTCCTCGGTACGGCGACCGATGTCGGGGCGGGACAGCACCACCGCGCCGACCAGGGCGGACAGCAACAGAACGGAGAGCACCTCGAACGGCAGCACCCAGGAGGAGAAGATCTGCTCCCCCAGCCGCTCCGCGGTCCCCGCGCCGGGCAGCGCGATGGCGCTCCACCGGTACGCGTCGACCAGCAACACACTCAGCCCCAGCCCGGCCCCGCCACCGATCAGCGCGGCGGGCCAGCCGGGCCGGTCCAGATCGTCGGACGCCCCGATCGGGGCCCGCGTCAGCATCACCGCGAACAGCAGCAGCACCACCACCGCGCCCACGTAGATCAGCACCTGGACCCAGGCGACCAGCTCCGCGCCGAGCACCAGATAGTCGCCGGCCAGCGCGCCCAGGCAGACCACCAGATAGAGCCCCGCCCGGACCAGATGCTTGGTGGTCACCACCAGCACGCCGGAGCCGACCGCCACCGCGCCCAGCGCGAGCAGCAGCAGGTCCGCGCCGGTCACCGGGCCGTCCCCACGGCTCGGGCGGTCACGACGTCGGGCCCTCGTCGCCGGGGCGTACCGCCGGTGCGATCGACCGCGCGGCCTTGCGCGCGGCGGCGGTCTCCTCCTTGGCCGGCTCGCCGTTGGGGTCGTGCGCGGGCGGCGGCGGCACCGTCGCCATCCACTGGCCGAGGTGGTCCTTGTCGTGCAGCAGGTCCTTGATGTCGTACTCGGCGTACTCGAACTCCGGCGACCAGTAGAGCGCGTCGAACGGGCAGACCTCGATGCAGATGCCGCAGTACATGCAGAGCGAGAAGTCGATGTCGAACCGGTCGAGCACGTTGCGCTGGCGGGGACGGGCGGCGCCGGGCACCGCCACCTCCTCCTTGTGCGAGTCGATGTAGATGCACCAGTCCGGGCACTCGCGGGCGCAGAGCATGCAGACCGTGCAGTTCTCCTCGGACAGCGCGATCACGCCACGCGAGCGCGGCGGCAGCTCGGGAGCGACGTCCGGGTACTGCTGCGTGGTCGACCGGGTGGTCATCGTCTTGAGGGTGACCGCCAGCCCCTTCACCAGACCGGCGCCGGGCAGGCCGCGCTCGCTGGCGCCGCCGGCCGGATCGCCGCGCTCGCTGGAATCGGTCATGTGGACCATCCTGCCCTGTGGCCCCGGCGCGCGCGACCACCACCCACAGGTCCGCGGCGGTACCGTGGTCGCGGGGAGAACGACTGCACCGGAAAGGACCCGTCGATGACCGCCGCGCTGCACGACGACGTTCCGCCGCCGGGCGAGTGGACGACCGACGCCTTGGACGCCCTACCCGACGACGGCCGCCCACGCCCCGAACTCCTGGACGGAAACCTGCTCATGTCGCCCTCCCCCAAGCGACTCCACCAGTCCATCGCGCTCCTGCTGGGCTCGGCCATGCTGGAGAGTTGCCCGAGCGACCTCGACGTGACGCAGGGTGTCGAGGTACGCATTTCGCGGAAGCGCTCCTTCATCCCCGATTTGCTGGTCACCTACCTCGACGCCGCGCAGCGGAATCCGTCGCATTATCTGCCGGATCAGGTCCTTCTGGTGGTTGAGATCGTTTCAGAGGGATCCCGCAGCATCGATCGGGTGCTCAAACCGGCCCTCTATGCCGAGGCGGACATCCCCTACTTCTGGCGAATAGAAACCGAGGCGGGCATCGTCGTGCACAGCTACAAACTCGACGCCGTGAAGCAGGTCTACATCGAGCAGGACCGGCTCACCGACGGGATTCTCGTGCCGGAGCCATGGGAGATGGACATTCCGCTGGAGAGAATCACGCCGCGGAGCCGCTGAGGCCGCCGGCCGGCGGCACCATCTCCACGCCGAGCTGCTGAAGGAGCTGGAGCAGCTCGTTGCAGCTCCACACGTCGATGATCCGGCCGGCGGTGTCGAAGCGCAGGAACGTCGCCCCCGAGTAGCTGACCACCTGCCCGGTCGGCGGCACCGGCCCGAACTGCCCGGCGTGGGTGCCGGCCGCCCGCCAGTGCACGGCCACCCGCCCACCCGTGGCGACCACGTCGACGATCTTGTAGCGGAGGTCCGGGAAGGCCTCCCGGCGCTCGCGGTGCCAGGCCAGCGTCGCATCCGGCCCCGTCCCGCCCAGCCCCGGACACTGCTCGGCGATCAGCTCGTACGCCGACTCCTCCCGACGCGCGTTCCACACGTCGGCGATGAGGCGTCGGGCGGCCGTCTCCACATCCGTCATGACGGCAGGGTAGCCAGAAAAGATGCGGGCCAGCGCCGGGAGCAGCCGAGGTTGGCCCGAGCCGCGCCGAGGGCCCGGATTTCGGCGAGGATGGGCAGTGAGGGCAACCGGAGCCGGAGGGTGGACGACGTGGCGCAGACAGGCGGGAAGTACGTCGAGCCGGGTGGCGAGTTCACCCGGGATCAGCGGTACATCGCCACGCGGATCACCGCGGACGGGCGGGACGGTTACCCGGTGGAGCCCGGCCGGTACCGGCTGGCGGTCAGCCGAGCCTGTCCGTGGGCCAACCGCCTCGTCATCGTGCGGCGGCTGCTCGGCCTGGAGGACGCCATCTCGATGGCGATCGCCGGCCCGACGCACGACGCCCGGAGCTGGACCTTCGACCTCGACCCGGGTGGGCGCGACCCGGTGCTCGGCATCGAGCGCCTCCAGGAGGCGTTCTTCGCGCGCTTCCCCGACTACGAGCGGGGCATCACCGTGCCGGCGATGGTGGACGTACCCACCGGGCAGGTGGTGACCAACGACTACGCGCAGATGAGCCTGGACCTGTCCACCGAGTGGACGCCGTACCACCGCGAGGGCGCCCCGCAGCTCTACCCCGAACACCTGCGCCAGCAGATCGACGAGGTCAACGACGTGGTGTTCCGCGACGTCAACAACGGCGTGTACCGGTGCGGGTTCGCCGGCAGCCAGGAGGCGTACGACAAGGCGTACCACCGGCTGTTCGACCGGCTGGACTGGTTGACCGAGCGGCTGACCAACCAGCGGTACCTGGTCGGCGACACCATCACCGAGGCCGACGTGCGGCTGTTCACCACTCTGGTCCGCTTCGACCCCGTCTACCACGGGCACTTCAAGTGCAACCGGCAGAAGCTGAGCGAGATGCCGGTGCTGTGGGCGTACGCCCGGGATCTGTTCCAGACCCCCGGGTTCGGCGACACCATCGACTTCGACCACATCAAGCGGCACTACTACCAGGTGCACCGCGACATCAACCCGACGGGGATCGTTCCGCTCGGCCCCGACCTGTCGAACTGGCTCACCCCGCACGGCCGGGACGCCCTGGGCGGCCGCCCCTTCGGCGACGGCACCCCACCCCCACCCCCGGCCGAACCCGTAGACCCCACCCACACCCCGCTCCGCTAACCGCCCGACCCACCCCACCCGCGCCCGTGCCCCGCCCCCGCCCTGCCCCGTGCCCCGCCCCTGCCCCGCCGATCTTGCACTTTCTGTCGTCGACATGAGCGAGATGCCCCTTATGCCGCCGCAGAAAGTGCAAGATCGCGGGTGACCACCGCCCCGACCTCGTCGATCATGGACTTGTGGTGCCGGGTTTGGGGATTGACGGGCGCTTTGTCACCCACCACAACTCCATGATCGACGGGCGGGGCGGGGCGGGGCGGGGCGGGGCGGGGCGGGGCGGGCCGGGGCGGGCCGGGGCGGGCCGGGGCGGGGCGGGCCAGGCGGCGGGGCGGGGTTAGAGGGCTACTCGGACTGCTGCGGTCAGGACCAGTTGGGCCAGGGAGGCGGGGACCAGGACCAGCCAGCAGAGGCGTTGGAGTTGGTCCTCGCGCAGGCGGGGGTAGGAGACCCGAAGCCAGATGATCACGAAGGCCACAGCGGCGATCTTGAGCAGTGTCCAGAGCCAGCCGAGCTGGTCGTCGGCGAACGGTCCCTGCCAGCCGCCCAGGAACAGCACCGTGGTCAGCGCGGCGATCACCACGATGCCGACGTACTCGGCGAGCAGGAAGAACGCGAACCGCAGACCCGTGTACTCGGTCATGTAACCGAACACCAGCTCCGAGTCGGCCACCGGCATGTCGAACGGCGGACGGCGGATCTCGGCCAGCCCGGCGATGAAGAAGATGATCATCGCGGGCGCCTGCCAGAGCAGCCACCAGGGCTGCCACGCCTCGACGATGCCGGACAGGCTGAGCGTGCCCGCCGCCATCGCCACCGATGCGGCGGCCAACACCAGCGGCAGCTCGTAGCCGAGGAGTTGGGCGGCCCCGCGCAGCCCGCCGAGCAGGCTGTACTTGTTGGCCGACGCCCACGCCGACATCAGCACCGCCACCACACCGATGCCGACGACGGCCAGCACGAAGAACAGGCCGATGTCCAACGGTTGCCCGACCAGGTCGTTCGGGCCGAGCGGAATGACCAGCAGCACCAGCAGGTAGGGCACCAGCGCCACAGCGGGGGCCAGCCGGAACACCGCCCGGTCCGCCTCGCGCGGGGTGATGTCCTCCTTCTGCACGAACTTCACACCGTCCGCCACGAGCTGCGCCCAGCCGTGGAAGCCGCCCGCGTACATCGGGCCGAGCCGGCCCTGCATGTGCGCCATCACCTTGTGCTCGGCCTGACCGACCAGCAGCGGCAGGGTGAGGAACGCGACCACCACGCCGCCGATCCGGAGCACCAGCTCCACCCAGAGCGGCATCAACGCGTACCCCCGTCGTCGTCGCTGTCGTCTCGCGCCGCCGGGTCCGCGACCGGCTCGCGCCGCGCGGACGCCGCCGGGCCGTCGGCGGCGCCGGCAACCCGGGGAGTACGCGCCGGACGGGCCCCCGGCGCGGGCCGCGCCGGACGGTCACCGGCCGGTCGGGCCGGGGTGCCGCCGCGCGGCCCCTCTCCCACGCCACCCGCGCCGGCCGGGGTGGGCGTCGTCCCCCACTCGCCCGGAGCGGGCACGCCCGGCGGGCGGATCGGCCGACGGCCACCGCCGGCCTCCGACTCACCCGGTTCCTTCGCGCCGGGCCAGGGCTTCGCCACCCGGGAGGCGAGCACGAACTCCTTGCGCAGCGGATTGCCCTCGAACTCCGGGGGCAACAGCAGCGGTCGCAGCTCACCGTGCCCGGCGAAGTCGATGCCGAACATCTCGTGGGTCTCCCGCTCGTGCCAGGCGGCGCCGGGGTAGATGTCCACCACCGAGGCCACCGAGGGCGCGTCGCGGGGCAGCCGGGTGCGCAGCAGCACGCCGTGCCGCAGTCGCGTCGACCAGAGGTGCGCGACCACGTCGAAGCCCTCGGCCAACTCGTCGACGGCCGACAGCCAGTCGAAGAAGTCGCAGGCCAGCTCGGTGTCGTCGCGGGCCGCGCGGATGGCAGCCGACCAGCTCGCCGGCGGTACGTCGACGGTGGCCCGGGCGAACCGCTGCCCGCCGGAGACCGACGCGGTCGCCTCGACCGGCGCGAGCAGCGCGACCAGCCGAGCGCCGACCTCTTCTGACGTCATGCCGCTGATCCTAGGTGCCGACCCGGCCCGCGGTCCGCGACCGGCCTCCGGTGATCTGGCGGCTTTACCGGCGGTTGTCCCGCCCACGGGGAAAGATGAGGGCGTGCGCGCTGTGACGGTGAAACCCGGGGAAGCCAACTCGCTGAGCCTCGTCGAGGATCAGCCGGAGCCGGCGTCCGAGGAGGGCGCTGTCCTGGTCGAGGCCCTGGCCGTGGGCATCTGCGGCACCGACCACGAGATCATCTCGGGCGACTACGGCGAAGCGCCGCCCGGCGCCGATCGGCTCGTCATCGGGCACGAGTCGCTGGGCCGGGTGCTCGACGACCCGACCGGCACCCTGCAACCCGGCGACCTGGTGGCCGGCATCGTCCGGCATCCCGACCCGGTGCCCTGCCCCAACTGCGCGGTGGGCGAGTGGGACATGTGCCGCAACGGGCGGTACACCGAGCACGGCATCAAGGCGCTGCCCGGTTTCGCCCGGGACCGTTGGCGGATCGAACCGGAGTTCGCGATCAAGCTCGACCCGGCGCTGGCCCAGGTCGGCGTGCTGTTGGAGCCGACCAGCGTGGTGGCGAAGGCGTGGGACCACATCGAACGGATCGGGCACCGGGCCGAGTGGCAGCCGCAGACCGTCCTGGTCACCGGGGCCGGGCCGATCGGGCTGCTGGCGGCGCTGCTCGGCGCCCAGCGCGGGCTCACCGTCCACGTGCTGGACCGGGCCACCGACGGACCGAAGCCGGAGCTGGTCGCCGGGCTGGGCGCGACCTACCACGCGGTGCCGGTCAACGACCTGCCCTTCGAGCCGGACGTGGTGATCGAGTGCACCGGCGCGCCCACGGTGGTCCTGGACGTCATGTGCAAGGCCGCGCCGAACGGGATCGTCTGCCTGGCCGGGGTGTCCAGCGGCGGCCGGAGCATCGACTTCGACGCCGGGGCGCTCAACCGGGCGCTGGTGCTGGAGAACAACGTGGTGTTCGGCTCGGTGAACGCCAACCGGCGGCACTGGAACATGGCAGCCCAGGCCCTCTCGCGCGCCGACCAGGTCTGGCTCTCCTCCCTGATCACCCGGCGGGTCCCGGTGAACAGGTACGCCGACGCGTACACGGCCGGGCCGGACGACATCAAGGTCGTGCTCGAGTTCGCCTCGTGAACGGGTCAGATCCCCGGTAGCCGGCCGTTGCGGAACAGGTCCACGAAGAGCTGGTGGTCCTGCCGGGCGCGCACCCCGTACGCGTGCGCGAAGTCCACGAGATGGGTGACGAACCCCGACTCGTCGGCGTCCACGGCAGCGACGATTGCCTCCTCGGTGGAGTAGTCCACGAGGTCGTGGCTGGACTCGTCGTCGGCGACCGAGTGCATCCGGGCCACCGCCCGGCCGAGGTCGGCCAGCACTCCGGTCAGCTCGTCCGGCTCGTTCACGTCGGCCCAGTCCAGATCGCCGGCGTACGGGGAGACCTCGGCGACCAGTTGACCCGCCCCGTCCAGCTCGGTGTAGCCCAGCCACGGGTCGGCGTGCGCCTGCAACGCGCGCTGCGACTCGGCGGTCCGGTGACCCTGGTGCCGGAAGTAGCCGGCCACCGACTCGTCGGTGCTGTAGCGGGCCACCGCCGGGACCTGCGCCTGCTTCATGTAGATCAGCACGTCGTTCTCCAGCGCCTGCGTGTGCCCCTCCAGCAGCAGGTTGTACGACGGCAGCCCGGCCGAGCCGATGCCCACGCCCTTGCGCAGCACCACGTCCTTGATCCGGGCGGCCCCCGGACGCAGCCGGGCGGTGGCGGCGGGCAGGGTCTCCAGGTACTCCTCGAAGGCGGCGAGCACCCGGTCCCGGGTCGCGTCGTCGACCTCGAAGACGCCGTCGGTGACGGAGAACCGCCGCTCGTAGTTGTCGACGGTGGTCTGCGCGGCGAGCAGGTCGACCCTCGTGTTGAGGCGGGCCTGCTGGAGCACCCGACGCAGCACCCCGTCGGCGTTGTCCAGGGTGATCGAGCCGATGGCGTCGTCCCCGCCGGCGGCGATCGCCCGCAACTCGGTCAGGTAGGCGCGGGCGAAGCCGGTCACCAGCTCGTCGATCACCGCGTCGGAGAGGGCCTTGCTGTAGCCGAGCAGCGCCACGCTGGCCACGAACCGCCGCAGGTCCCAGGTGAACGGGCCGACGTACGCCTCGTCGAAGTCGTTGACGTTGAACACCAGTTGCCCGGACGCGTTCATGTACGTGCCGAAGTTCTCCGCGTGCAGGTCGCCGTGGATCCATACCCGGCCGGTCCGCTCGTCGAGGAAACGGTCGTCGGCGAAGTCACCCCGCTGGTCGGCGTAGAACAGCGCGGCGCTGCCCCGGTAGAAGGCGAACGGCGACGCGGCCATCTTGCGGAACTTGCGACGGAAGGCCGCCGGGTCGACCGCCATCGACGCGCCGAACTCCGCGCTGAGCACATCGATGATGTGGTCCGAGCGCTGGTCCCCTGAGCTGCTCATAGTCCGCAGGCTAGCCGGCCGGGTCCACCACGGGCTGGCAGAACGGGGTGGCGGAACGACGACCCATCGACGATGCTGTCTGCGTCACGCGCGGGGGCCCGGACACCACGGTCACATCGGCCGATCGCGGCTGCCATGGGCGGCAGCAGGTCCCCCGCCGGGCGTCGACCACGGAGGACCAGATACACGTGTTCAGAAAAACGGGGACCCTGCTCACCGCCGCACTGCTCGGCCTGACCGCCACGATCGGTGGGGCCGGACCGGCCGCCGCCGCACCCGAGCGCACCGTCGGCGCCGAGCTCTCGCTCAGCAAGCTGATCCTCAACCCGACCGAGCGTGGTTATCAGGGCAGCGCCGAGCTGACCGTCACCAACACCGGCAGTGAGAACGACTACTTCTACTACAAGATGCGCGAACCGGTGCCGGGCGCCTTCCAGTTCTGGGGCAGCGACTGCGACGCGTTCGACCAGAGGGTGGAGCAGAACCGCCGGGTGGCCAACTGCTCCTCGCCGGACTGGATGACGCTCGACCCGGGTGAGAGCTTCCGGGTCACGTTGGACTTCAACGTGCTGACCGACCCGCGAAACTACCCGATGAGCATGGGCGGAGGTTGGGTCGAGGTCTACTCGGTCGAACAGGACGAGCCAGTGGCGAGCAAGTCGTTCGGCGCGCTGTTCCGGTCCACCACCGGGTCACTGATCCGTCCCCGGCCGTACGTCCAGGACACGCAGCCGGACGCCGCTATCGAGTCCGTAGGCCCGGTGACCCTCGATCCGGAGGGCAGCGGCATGCTCCTCCTGCCGGTCACTGTCAGCTATCGAGGGGATGCCCCCCACGACAGCCTGTACATCAAGGCCAGCCCACTACCCGCCGGATCGCTGATCTACTACACGGTGCCGGCAGACGGTCCGGTTGGTTCAAACCGGGCTCTGGTGCCGGGGCTGCGGATGATGCCGGGCGAGGTACGCAGCTTCGGTCTGCTGATCAGTCAGCCGACCGATCCAGCAGACCTCCAGGACGTCATCACCCTCGAAGTCACGGCCGAGTGGTACGAGACGCCGGACGCGAACCCGAGCGACAACACCGCCCAGACCACGCTGGCCCTCGCCGCCAACGGCTGACCCATCGGCCCGGCCGCCGCTCGGACTCGTCCGGGCGGCGGCCCGACTGCCGTCAATCGGCGGCGGGCGGGCGCACCGGCGGCGCGGTGAGGGAGTCGACGGAACGCGGCGCGGCGGCCTCGCGAGGCGGGGCGTCCAGCGGCGCGGCGAGCAGGTCCCGCTGCGGCACTCCGCCGATGCCGGACTGCTCGGCGGCGATCTTCTCCTGCAGACGCAGGATGCCGTGCAGCAGCGCCTCCGGGCGGGGCGGGCAGCCGGGCACGTAGACGTCGACCGGGATGAGCTGGTCGACGCCCTTGGTCACCGAGTACGAGTCCCAGTAGGGGCCACCGCAGTTGGAGCACGCACCGAACGAGATGACGTACTTCGGCTCGGGCATCTGGTCGTAGAGCCGCTTGATGGCCGGGGCCATCTTGTCGGTCACCGTGCCGGAGACCACCATGAGGTCGGCCTGTCGGGGGCCGTGCGCGAACGGGATCACGCCGAGCCGGATGAAGTCGTGCCGACCCATGCTGGTGGCGATGAACTCGATCGCGCAGCAGGCCAGGCCGAAGTTGAACACCCAGAGCGAGTAGCGGCGTCCCCAGTTCAGCACGAACCGGATCGGCTCACCGAGCACTGCCGGTAGCTGCACGGACGTCCCCTCTCCTCACCCCACAGTGAATCACAGCCGGCTGTCACGGACCGGACAGGCAACCCCACCGGTCCCGACCGCAACCGGTGGGCACGGCCGAGTGTGTGACCGGTGCTGGCGAACACGCCGCCGGCGGCCACCACGGGGAGGACGAGTGCTTGTGACAGGAGAAGTACGGGTGGGTGGGCCGCCACCCGACCCGCCGGAAAGCTCTCTCGCCGCGACCGCCGAACTGGTCTTCGACGACTTCTACCACGCCCACTTCCGATCGCTGGTGGTGCAGCTCACCGCATACACGGGTGATCGTGGGCAGGCGCAGGACCTGGTGCAGGAGGCGTTCTGCCGGGCGTACGCGAACTGGGGTCGGCTCGCCCGGTACGACGACCCGCTGGCCTGGGTACGCCGGGTCGCCTGGAACCTCGGCCACAACCGCTGGCGGCGGCTGCGGACCGCGCAGGCCTGGCTGCTGCGGCAACGGGAGACACACGTCGCCGAGCCGAGCCCGGACCGGGTCGCCCTCGACACCGCGTTGGCCAAGTTGCCGCCGAAGCAGCGCCGGGCCGTCGTACTGCATTACCTCGCCGACCTGACGGTCGCCGAGATCGCCGCCCAGGAACGGGTCGCCGAGGGGACCGTCAAGTCCTGGCTGCACCGGGGACGGGCGGCCCTCGCGACGCACCTGCGCGACACCACCGAGGAGGTGCGAGATGTCTGAGCAGGAGATCCTCGACCTCGCCGAAGAGTTCGCCCACTACCGCCGTACCGTGCTGGAGGAGGTCGAGGTGCCCGGGCCGGCCGCCGTGCGGCGGACGGCGCGAGGCCGCGGCCGTCGCCGGTTCGCCACCACCACCGCGACGGTGCTCGCGCTGTTCGGCGGGGCCGCCGTCGGGTACGCGACGATGAACGGCCCGGATCGCGAGCCGGGGCCCGTGGATCCCACGCCCACGCCGTCCGCCAACCCGTCGGCGACCGCGACCGCCAGTGCGACGGCCAGCCCGTCGACCACGGCCTCGAGCGGCGCCGCCAGCCCGACCGTTGCGGCCCCGGACGGCCGGATCAGCCGAGGCCAACTGCTCGCCGCGACCGTGTCGCTGCCCGCCTGGACAACAGCGGCGGACTGCCCGACCGGCCGGGTGCGGCTGGGCGCCGAACCAGCCCGGGACGACGTCAACGAGCTGGTGACACTCGACCACGGCGACCTGGACGGTGATGGCGCGACCGAGACGGTCGCCCTGGTCCGCTGCGTGTTCGGCACCCGTGGGCCGTTCCAGGTGGTCGCGTTCGACCGGGACGCGGCGGGGCGGATCGTCACCCTCGGCCGCGTGACCGGGACCGCTCGCCCCACTCCAGGTTGGGTGACCGCCCTGGACGTACGCGACGACGGCGAGGTCCGGGTCGAGGTGCTCGACATCGCGCCCGGCGGCGGCTGGCCGGAGAAGAACTCCCAACGACAGTGGCGCGGCTACCGCTGGACCGGTGACGCGTTCAAGCAGGTGTCCGGCCCGAGCACGTTCGGTCCCAACCCGCGCTCGACGGACCTGTCCGTCACCGCCACCGACCTGGTGTTGACCACTGCGGCGGACGGTTCCCGGTCCGGTGCGGTCACCGTACGGATCCGCAACGAAGCGGATCGGACGGCACCCGAGGCGACCCTGACCATGGAACTGCCGAAGGCCCTGCGACCCGTCGGGGACGGCTGGACGGGCTGCGACATCGAGACGGGGAGCACCGTGCGGGTGTCGTGCCGCCTGAGCGCCGTACGGGGGCACAGCGAGGTGCGGCGGACCCTGGAACTGGAGGTGGCCAGCGGGGCCAGCCTCTCCTCGGGACAGGTCGCGTTGCGGATCTGGCCAGCGGACCCGGACTGGGACCCCTGGCTGGACAACGACGACAGCGACAACGAGTCGACGTTCGACTATCGCTGAAGGCGCGCGGGGGCGGCCGGTCACCGACCGGCCGCCCCCAACACAGACCGTCTCGCCCATCGAAGGGTCAGGCCAGGACGACGCCCGGGCCGGGACCGATCTCACCCGGCGCACCCGGGCCGGGGCCGATCGCCAGAACGACGCCCGGGCCGGGGCCGATCGCCAGAACGACGCCCGGGCCGGGGCCGATCTCACCCGGCGCACCCGGGCCAGGGCCGATCGCCGGGGCTGCCGTCGCCACTCCGCTCACGCCGAGGGCCAGTCCGGCCGCCGCAGTCAGTCCGGTCATCAGGATCTTCCGCATCGTCATTGCCTTCTCCCGTGTCGTTGGTTGATGAATTGACCGTACGGAAGCGGCGAATACCACAAAACCCCCGTTTAGTGATACTTGTCTATACATAAGGCCGTTGATTCGTTACGGATCGTGTGCGGCGTTCCCGGACGCTTCAGCGTTGTCCCGGGACAGTCAGGTTCGCGGCAGAAGAGGGCGCAACCACGCCCGCCGTCGGGGAGTGTTACCGGCGCCCAGGGGCACCCGCCCGGCGGGCAAACGGGGAGGGGCAGTGACAGCAACGATGGGAGCCCGCGCCAACGAACCGCCGGCGGTGCTGACGTCCGGAGGGTCGAAGGCGGCGGCGATCGCCTTCGACGACTTTTACCACGCGCACTTCCGGAGCGTCGCGGCCCAACTGTGCGCGTACACCGGGGATCTGGGCCACGCGCAGGACCTCGCCCAGGAGGCGTTCTGCCGGGCGCTGGCGCGCTGGGACCGCCTGGTCCGGTACGACGATCCGGTGGCCTGGGTTCGCCGGGTCGCCTGGAACCTGGCCCGCAGCCGTTGGCGCCGGCTCCGCACGGCACGCAACCACCTCCTGCGGCAGCGACGCGTCGAGGCCGAGGTGGACGGCCCGACACCGGACCGGGTGGCCATCGACGCGGCGCTCACGCAACTGCCGCCCAACCATCGACGGGCCGTCATCCTGCACTACCTGGCCGACCTGTCGGTCAGTCAGATCGCCCTGCAGGAAGGAGTGGCCGAGGGCACCGTGAAGTCCTGGCTGCACCGAGGCCGGACCGCCCTGGCCGGACTGCTGGACGAGAACACCGAGGGGGTGCCCGATGTCTGATCTCGACCCGCGGCTGCGCGAACGGTTGACCGCGTACCGCGCGGACGTCACCGCCCGGGCCGTCGGCCCCGGCCCCGACCAGGCCCGGCGTACCCTGCACCGCCGGCGGCGGACGAGGATCGTGGCGGTCGCGGCGGCCGCGGTCGTGCTGGTGTTGGCGCCGGTCGTCGCCAACGCCGCGCTGAAGGGCGACCGGACGCCACCGGTACCGGCGGAGTCCGCCGACCCGACACCCCCGCCCACCAGCGCACCGCCGCCCACGCCGTCCGCCACGCCGTCGCCGGACTCCACGCCGTCGGCCGAGTCCGACGCCCCGGACGGCCGGATCAGCCGGACCCAGCTGCTCGCCGCCCGGCTCGACCTGCCGGACTGGCCGCAGTACGTGCCGTCGACCTGCACCACGTCGGACGTACGCCTGGTGACCAGGGCGATCGAGACCTGGGTTCCGCTGCTTCCGGATGGGCCCGTGAGCCACGCCGACCTGGACGGGGACGGTGCGCAGGAGACGGTCGCCCTGATCGCGTGCCGCTTTGGCGAGGCGCTGGCAAAGCAGGTCGTTGCCTTCGACCGGGACGACAACGGACGGATCGTGACGCTCGGCCGGGTCGTCCGCACCACCGACGAGATCGAGGACATCCTCGGGTTCACGGTCAGCACCGCCGGTGCCGTCCAGGTACGGGTGGCCGACCTACAGCCCTGCTGCGACACCCCGGCGTACTGGCCGCAGGAGCAGCGGCGCACCTACCGCTTCCAGGGTGGCCGGTTCATCCAGACCGATGGCCCCACGAAGTTCGGCAAGGATCCCCGGCTCACCGACCTGCGGGTGACCATGACGCACACGCTCGTCGACGCCCCGGGCGGCCGCAAGCTGACCACCGTCTTCACGGTGACCAACGCCGGGTCGGTCGACGCGGCGCAGCTCGAGTTCCGGGGCTTCGACGTCGGTGAGCCGGCGGGCGGCGACTGGCCCAGGTGCGACCCGGAGGGCGCGAGTCAGGAGGTCAACCGGGTCTGCGTCCTGCCGGGGGTGCCGGCCGGCGAGTCACGGCGCTACACCTTCGTCGACCTGGTGCCCGACCGCTCGGGTGCCGCCGCGACGAAGCGCGACTTCTACATCGTGCACATCGACGCCAAGGACCGCTACTGGCGCGACCTCAACGACAAGGACAACCACGTGCAACTGCCCGGCGTGCTCTGAGCCGGACGTTCGGTGCCTCACCTCGACCCAGGTGGGGCACACCGGGGTTCACGCGCCCGAACCCCAGTCGGGGCGTTGCAGGAGGCCGACGAACTCGACCAGCAACCTCTCGCGCAGCGCCGACGGGGCGGCGTTGAGCAGCGTGTTCACGACCGCCATCCGATCCGGCAGCGGACCGGCACTGTCGCCGCCACCGCCGAGGCCCAGCCCGGCCGCCAGCCCGGCCACCACCTCCGGGGTCAGCGCCTCGGGGGTGAGGACGCCGACCAGGGACGCCACCTCGGCGGGCAGCCGCACCGGGCCGCTCGCGTGGGTCGCCGCCACCCCGGCGGCCAGGTCCGGGCCGAACTCGGCCACCCGGGGCGCGACCGAGGCGGTCACCGTGAGGTGCACACTGGCCGGCAGATCGGCGTACGACAGTTGGGGCTGGGTGTGCCAGCCACGGGCGGTCAACTCGTCGACCAGGACGAACAGGTCGGGGCCGCCCTCGGTGGCGGTGAAGCAGACCACCGTGGACTCCGGCTCGGCCATCAGCCGCAGCCCGTCGACGGCGCGGACCGCGTCGGCCAGGGCAGCGACCGCGTCCCGGGTGGTGGCGGCCAACCGCAGGTAGCCGGCGTCGCCGAGGTGTCGCAGGGTGGCGTACGCGGCGGCGATCGGCCCGCCCGACCGGGTCGAGGCGATCACCGGGTTGATCATCGTGTACCCGGGCCAGTCGGCGTACGCGAAGTACTGCGGCGCACGCCCGGCGGCGTCCCGGTGCAGCAGCACCGACACGCCCTTCGGCGCGTACGCGTACTTGTGCAGGTCGACCGAGATGGACGTGACGCCGGCAACGGTGAAGTCGAACGCCGGCACCGGCTCGCCGAGGCGACGCAGGTACGGCAGGACCCAGCCGCCGAAGCAGGCGTCGACGTGGCAGCGCACTCCGGCCTCGGCGGCGACGGCGGCGATCTCGGCGACCGGGTCCACCACCCCGTGCGCGTACGAGGGCGCGGAGCAGGCGACAAGGACCGTGTCCGGCCCGATCGCGGCGGCCATCGCGGTGGGTTCGGGACGCAGCGTCTCCGGCGACACCGGCACCACGTCCAGCGCCACCCGCAGGTAGTGCGCTGCCTTCGCGAACGCGGCATGCGCGGTCGACGGCACGACAATCCGGGGCGCGGCGATCTCCGGGTGCGCGTCCCGGGCCGCCTTGACGGCGAGGATCAGCGATTCGGTGCCGCCGCTGGTGACGCTGCCGACCACGTCCGGCGCGGTCGTGCCCGGGCCGCCGCCGAGCACCCGGCCGGCCGCGCCGACGAGCGCGTTCTCCATGGCCAGCAGGGACGGGAACGCGGTCGGATCGAGCCCGTTGACGTGGGCGCTCTCGGAGTGCGCGGCGGCGGCAAGGTCGTCGAGCCCCGGCACCGCCGGGTCGTAGACATAGGCGAACAGCCGCCCGCCGTGGGTGGGCCGGTCGCCCGCCCGCAGCCGCCGGATTTCATCCAGCACCTCTTCAGCGCTGACCCCCTCGCGGGACAGCGCGCCCGCCTCAACCGTGTTCTCGTCGATCATGGAGTTCTGGTGCCCTTCTCGTAACGGTTAACGGCTTTCGTCCCCCACCACAACTCCATGATCGACCCCGAGGGTGGGGGTGGGGGTGGGGAGGGTGGGGAGGGTGTAGTGGCGGAGCAGGAGGATGGGGGGCGCTATCAGGAGGGCTGGGATCAGGGTGAAGCCGAGCAGGACGCCGAGCCTCGCCGTGTCGGACTGGGCGGCGGCGGTTCCGGTGTCGGAGGAGACGTAGCCGGAGATCTGCAGCACGAGGCCGTAGATGCCGGGACCGAGCGCCAGGCCGAGGGTCTCCCCGGCGGTCCACAGGCCGGTGAAGACACCCGCCTGCCGACGGCCGGTACGCGCCGTCTCGTACGCGATGCAGTCGGGCAGCATCGCCAGCGCGAACACCTGCTGCCCGGCGTACCCGACGCCGAGGACCGCGACCACCAGGTAGACGACGACCGGGGGCAGTGCCGGGGCGGCGGCCAGGGCGAGCGCCCCGACGGCGAGGATCAGCCCGGCGGCGACCAGGGCGGCCCGCTTGCCCAGCCGGGCGCCGACGCGGGACCAGAGCGGCATCACCAGCAGCGCCGGCCCGACGAAGCAGGCGAAGAGCAGTGTCGGCCCGCTCTGCTCGTCGCGCAGGATCTGCCCGGCGAAGTAGTTGACCCCGGCGAGGATGGTCGCCACCCCTGCGGACTGCACCACGAAGCAGACCAGCAGTGCCCGGAACGGCCGGTTGGCGGCGGCCACCGCGAGCTGGGCGCGCAGTGTCGGCTCGCTGGCGCCGACCGCGCCACCGGGGGCGGACCGGGTGCCGAGGAACGCGCCGACGGCACCGATGGCGATGAGCGCCGCCACGAACAGGCCCATCCAGCGGTGACCGGGGACGCCGTCGCCGCCGGACGTCACGACCAGCGGGGCGACCGCGCCGGCGACCAGGATGGTCAGCGCCAGCACAGCGATCCGCCAGGTCATCAGCCGGGTGCGCTCGGCGTAGTCGTCGGTCATCTCGGCGGGCATCGCCACGTACGGAACCTGGAAGAAGGCGAACGCGGTGGCCGTGGCGAGGAAGGCTAGCGCCACGTACGCCGCGGCACCCGGCCCGTTGCCGAACGGCGCGGCGAAGATGGCCGCGAAGAGCACGGCAAGCCCGAGGCCGGCGACGAGCAGGTACGGACGGCGGGCGCCCCAGCGCGACCGGGTGCGGTCGGAGATCCGCCCGGCGACCGGGTTGACCAGCACGTCCCACGCCTTGGGCAGCAGCACCAGCAGGGCGGCCAGCCCGGCGGCGACGCCGAGCGTGTCGGTCAGGTACGGCAGCAGCAGCAGACCGGGCACGGTGCCGAACGCGCCGGTGGCGAGCGAGCCGAGCGCGTATCCGACGTGCACCGGGCGGGGCAGCCGTCCGGGGGCGGGCAGGCCGGCGGCACCCGGCGGCTGGTTCATGGGGCCGAATGTTACTCACGTTATGGCGGGGGTCACATCCCCTCCCCGGGCGACCAACCGGCCGCCCCGATGTCCACCCCCGCACCGCGCAACGGCGTCCCTTCGGCCCGCAGCCGGGCCCGCGCCTCGCGCTCGTGCCCCGGCGGCAACCGGCCGCCCGCGGTCACCACCCGGTGCCAGGGCACCGAGCCACCGTGCCGGGCCATGATGGCGCCGACCAGTCGCGCGGAGGAACGTCCCGAGCGCTCGGCCAGCGCGTCGGCGACCGCCCCGTACGACATCACCCGGCCCTCCGGAATCCGCTCCACGAGGTCCAGCACGGCCTCGACGTACTCGTCAGGAGTCACAATCGGCCACCATATGGGAACGCCACCGGGCCACGCGGGCTTAAGCACGCAGAATGGGCGGGTGCGCGACGCAGTCACGGCCGCTCGGCGGATCGTCGTCAAGATCGGGTCCTCCTCGTTGACCACCGCCACCGGCGGTCTCGCCGACGAGCGGGTCGACGCGCTCGTCGACACCCTGGGCCGGCTCGGCGCCGAGGGACGCGAGGTCGTGCTGGTCTCCTCCGGCGCGATCGCCGCCGGCCTCGCCCCGCTCGGCCTGACCCGACGTCCGCGCGACCTGGCCACCCAGCAGGCCGCCGCCAGCGTCGGCCAGGGCCTGCTGATCGGCAGATACGCGGCCAGCTTCGCCCGGCACGACCGCACCGTCGGGCAGGTACTGCTCACCGTCGACGATGTGACCCGGCGGGCGCACTACCGCAACGCGTACCGAACCCTGCGCAAACTGCTCGACCTGCGGGCCGTGCCGATCGTCAACGAGAACGACACGGTCGCCACCGAGGAGATCCGGTTCGGCGACAACGACCGGCTGGCCGCCCTGGTGGCGGCCCTGGTGCACGCCGACCTGCTGGTGCTCCTCTCCGACGTGGACGCGCTCTGGACCGGCGACCCGACCCGTCCACAGTCGGTGCGGATCGCCGAGGTACGCGGCGAGGAGGACCTCGCCGGGATCACCATCGGCGGCGCCGGCCGGTCCGGCGTCGGCACCGGCGGCATGGTGACAAAGGTCGAGGCGGCCCGCATCGCCACCGGCTTCGGTATCCCCGTCGTGCTGACCTCCGCCGACCTGGCCGCGCCGGCGCTGGCCGGCGAGCCGGTCGGCACGCTGTTCCACCCGCAGCGGAAACGGCCGACGGCCCGGCTGTTCTGGCTGGCCCACGCCACCTCGCCCCGGGGACGCCTGCACCTGGACCCGGGCGCGGTGGCCGCCGTCGTAGAGCGGCGCAAGTCGCTGCTGCCGGCCGGCATCACCGCCGTGGACGGCACCTTCACCGCTGGCGACCCCGTGGACCTGGTCGACAACGCCGGTGCGCCGGTAGCCCGTGGCCTGGTCAACTACGACGCGGTGGAGCTGCCCGGCCTACTCGGCCGTTCCACCACCGAACTCGCCGCGGCGCTCGGCCCGGCGTACGAACGGGAGGTCGTCCACCGCGACGACCTCGTGCTGCTCTGAGGAGTCAACAGTGAGCGAGCGTCTGAGTGCTGGCATGAGTGTCGTGGAGCAGGCGAAGCGGGCGCGGGACGCCGCCGCCGACCTGGCCGTGGCCACCCGTACCGTCAAGGACGCCGCGCTGGTCGCGATGGCCGACGCGCTGGTGACGCGTACCCCGGAGATCCTCGCCGCCAACGAAGCGGACCTGGCGGCCGGGCGCGAAGCCGGGCTGAGCGCGGCCGTGCTGGACCGGCTCGCCCTCGACGAGGGCCGGGTGGCCGGCATCGCCGGAGCGCTGCGTGAGATGGCCGCGCTGCCCGACCCGGTCGGCGAGGTGGTCCGCGGGTCGACCCTGCCCAACGGGCTGGAACTGCGCCAGATCCGGGTGCCGTTCGGGGTGGTCGGCATCATCTACGAGGCGCGGCCCAACGTGACGGTGGACGCGGCCGGCATCTGCCTCAAGTCCGGCAACGCGGCGCTGCTGCGCGGGTCGTCGTCGGCCGCGCACTCGAACGCCGCGCTGGTCGCGGTGCTGCGTGACGCGGTCGCCGGGGCCGGTCTGCCGGCCGACGCGGTGCAGTTGCTCGACGCCAGTTCGCGCGACTCAGTCAAGGAGCTGATGCGGGCTCGCGGGCTGGTCGACGTGCTCATCCCGCGCGGTGGCGCGTCGCTGATCCGCACCGTGGTCGAGGAGTCGACAGTGCCGGTGATCGAGACTGGCGTGGGCAACTGCCACGTCTACGTCGACGCCGCCGCCGACCTGGCGAAGGCCGTCGCGGTGACGTTGAACGCCAAGACGCAGCGCCTGTCCACCTGCAACACCGCCGAGTCGCTGCTGGTGCACGTGGACGTCGCCGACGCGTTCCTGCCGCTGGTGCTGGCCGCGTTCGCCGAGGCTGGCGTGACCGTGCACGGCTCCCCCGAGGTGGCCGCCCACTCGGCCGCCGTCGTCCCGGCCACCGAGGAGGACCACGCCACGGAGTACCTGTCGGCCGACATCTCGGTGGCGGTGGTCGACTCGCTGGACGCGGCGGTCGCGCACATCCGCCGCTTCGGCACTGGACACACCGAGGCGATCATCACCGACTCGACGACCGCCGCCCGCGAGTTCGTCGCCCGGGTGGACGCCGCCGCGGTGATGGTGAACGCGTCGACCCGGTTCACCGACGGGGGCGAGTTCGGCTTCGGCGCGGAGATCGGCATTTCGACGCAGAAGCTGCACGCCCGCGGCCCGATGGGCCTGCCCGAGCTGACCAGCACCAAGTACGTCGTCACCGGCGACGGTCACGTGCGCTGATCGGCCGGCCGGCAGGCGCGGATGGCGGACAGCGTGGAGTGCACGTCGAACTGGTGACCGTCGTCGCTCTCCCACCCACCGTCGCTGCGCTGGGTCTCGGCGAGCCGCCGCAGGGCGCGCACCATGACCCAGTCGTGGGAGTCGATGCCGACGCGGCGCAGCGTGGCCGCCAGCCAGGCCACGTCGCCCGCCGACATCGTGGCCATCCGTTCGGCGAGCACCACCTGGATCCGCGCCGACTCCTGGAACATGTCCTGGCGGTGCAGTACTGCCGCGCTCAGCCAGCCGGCCGCGAGGAAAGACGGCCAGGTGCCGTCCGGGCGCAGCCGCGCGACGATCGACTGGGCCGCGGCCTGCACCACACCGGCGTACGCCCCACCGACCCGGTGATCGAGCGGACCCGAGGCGCGGGCGTCCAGGCCGGCGACGGTGAGCCAGAAGCCGGCGTTGGCGGTGAGGAAGAGTTTGGCCTCGGGGTCACCGGGTCGGGCCCACTCGGGCGCCGAGCCGGCCAGGGAGAGGTCCTCGTCCCAACCACCGTCGGGCTGCTGCCGGGACGCCAGCCAGTCCAGCGCCCGCCGGGCGGCGGGACGGCCCAGCGCGCCGAGGTCGTCCAGCTCACTGAGCCGGAAACAGGTGGCGTCGACCGAGGCGACCTCGCCGCCCCACGTCGCCGGCCAGCCACCGTCGGGCGACTGGCCGGCCTCGGCCACCTCCAAGAGCTCCGCCGGCACCGGGGTGCCGTTGCGCAGCCAGGAGAGGCGGGCGCGTTCCACCGCGTCCCCGTGCGCCACGACGAACCCGATCGCGGCTTCCAAGTCGACCACGGCGGACACGCTACCTGCGCAGACGCGATCTCGCCTCGGGGAATCGGCCAGCCGGAAATGGCTGCGTCGCTCGGTGCGCGGGTCTGGTCGGAGCTATCTGCGTCGATTGACCCGACGGGTCGGAGCCGGGACGACAGGGCCGCCCCGGCTCCACCGGTCAGTACGCGGGCAGCGACGGGTCGATCTGCTTGATCCAGGAGAGCACGCCGCCCTGCACGTGGACGGCGTCACGGAACCCGGCCGACTTCAGCGCGGCGAGCGCCTCGGCGGAGCGGACGCCGGACTTGCAGTGCAGCACGATCTGCTTGTCCTGCGGGAGCTTCGCGAGGGCCTCACCGGAGATGATGTCGCCCTTGGGGATCAGGGTGGCGCCGGGAATCCGCACGATCTCGTACTCGGCGGGCTCCCGCACGTCGACGAGGAAGATGTCCTTGCCGGCGTCCTGCCACTCCTTGAGCTCCAGCGCGGTGATGGTCGAGTCGAGCGTCGCCTCCTGCGCCTCGACCGAGACCGCGCCGCAGAAGTCCTCGTAGTCTTCCAGCAGGTCGGTGACGGTCGGGTTCTCGCCGCAGAGCACGCAGTTCGGGTCCTTCCGAACCTTGATCTTGCGGTACTCCATCTCCAGGGCGTCGTAGACCATGAGCCGGCCCACCAACGGCTCGCCGATGCCGGTGAGCAGCTTGATCGCCTCGTTCACCTGGATCGACCCGATCGACGCGCAGAGCACGCCGAGCACGCCACCCTCGGCGCAGGAGGGGACCATGCCGGGCGGCGGCGGCTCCGGGTAGAGGCAGCGGTAGCAGGGGCCGTGCTCGGCCCAGAACACCGACGCCTGCCCGTCGAACCGGTAGATGGAACCCCAGACGTACGGCTTGCCGAGCAGCACCGCGGCGTCGTTGACCATATAGCGGGTGGCGAAGTTGTCGGTGCCGTCGACGATCAGGTCGTACTGGGCGAAGATCTCCCGGACGTTCTCCCGGTCCAACGCGGTGTTGTGGATCTCGACGTTGACCAGCGGGTTGATCTCGCGGATCGACGCGGCGGCGGACTCGGCCTTCGAGCGGCCGATATCGGACACGCCGTGGATGACCTGGCGCTGGAGGTTGGACTCGTCGACGGTGTCGAAGTCGATGATGCCGAGCGTGCCGACCCCGGCTGCGGCCAGGTACAGCAAAGCCGGCGAGCCGAGGCCACCGGCGCCGACACAGAGCACCCGGGCGTTCTTCAGCCGCTTCTGCCCGGCCACCCCGACGTCCGGGATGATCAGGTGGCGCGAGTAGCGGCGGATCTCGTCAACGGTCAGCTCGCCGGCGGGCTCGACGAGCGGGGGCAACGACACGGTGGACTCCCCGGGATCGGCGGTGTGAACCGCGCCATTGTTGCTCGCCGGGGCCCCGCTCGGCCATGAGGGAGGACACGTGGTCCGCGATGCGGGAGCGGGAATAACTCAGGGGACGGCGTCGCCGGCGTAGCGACGGCCGTCGAGGTAGGGCCAGGCGTTGGCCACGCAGCCCTCCAGCCCGTACGTCTGCTGCTGCATCACCGGGGCGGGCTCGCCCGGACCGGGGCACGCCTCGTGCTCGGCGCCGAGCTCGTGGCCGACCTCGTGGTTGATCACGTAGGTGCGGTACGTCTCCAGCGGTGCGCCGTAGTCGGGCACCGCCTCCTGCCAGCGGGCCAGGTTGATGATGACCCGGCCGGGTAGCCGGCAGGACGTGTAGCGCTCGGTGGACAGGCCGCCCTCGGCGCACATCCGCTCCGACGTGACCGGGGTGGCGAGGTAGACGGTGAAGTCGGCGGCTCGGGCGTCGGCCACCCGCTGCACGCGCAGCTCGCCGGAGGCGATCCAGCTGCGCGGGTCGGCCAGCACCTCGTCGACCCGTGCCGCGAACGTGGCGGCGTCCTGGCCGCTGTCGCGCTCGACCACGACGCGGTACCGGCGCAGCGGTCCGTCCCCGCCGCGCACCGCGGTTTCCCCGTCTGCGGCGCTGAACCGTCCCGCGCCGACCGACGGGTAGTCGCTGGGTGCCGGATGGGCCTCCCCGCCGCCCACGCCCATGCCGCCCGGTGTCGGGATGGGCGGCGTGTCGACCGGTGGTTCACCGCCGCGCGCCACGGTCACGCCGATGGCGGTGGCGGTGGCGAGGCCGAGCACACCGAGCAGCAGACTGCGCCGTCGGCGGCGGCGCATCCGCACGAGACTGGGACGCGCGCCCTCGTACGCCGACCCTGCCGACGGGTCGGGCGGGTCGGGCGGGCCGTAAGGGAACGACGGCGTCATGACGCCAAGCCTGCCAGATTATTCGGGCAATTCTCCGCTTTTGGCAGCTATTGCCGCAATACGTATCAGAGTGCTGGCCCGGCGTAGCGCCGACCGTCGACGTACGGCCCACGGATTGGCCCGGCACCCGTTGAGGAAGAGGGTCTGCTACATCATCACCGGCGCCGGACGCCCCGAACCCGGGCAGCGCTCGTGATGGTGCCCGAGCTGGTGACCGACCTCGTGATTGACCACGTACGTCCGGTAGACCGACAGCGGCACGCGCGCCGAGACGTAGTGCGGCACCGACAACCGCCACCGGTCCAGGTCGACGATCACCTGACCGGGCGCACGGCAGGAGGTGCACGGCCGCCCGTCGATTCCGGATGTCCACCCCACCCGCGGCGCACATCCGGCCCGCCGTACGGGCCGTCGCCAGGTAGACGGTGAAGTCCCGGGGAGCGTCCCCCGGCACCTGCTGCAACCGCAGCCGACCGCTGTCGACCCAGCTACCCGGGCCGGTGAGCGCCACCTGGACGGCCTGCGCGAACGCGGCCACGTCCTCGCCGCTGCCCGACTCGACCGCCACCCGGTAACGACGCAGCTCACCCGCGCGGCCCAGGACCGGGCCGGAGCGGTCGTCGTGGTCGAAGCGGCCGGTCCCGGCGCTCGGGACCGCTCCGGGCATCCGCAGCACCGGCGACGCGCTCGGCGACGCCGCCACCGTGGCGCTCGGCGACGGGCTCACCGACGCCGGCAGCGGTTTTGTCATTAGTGGCGGCGCGGCGGCCTCACCGGCGGTCAGCCGGTCGGACGGCTCGCCCCGCTCCTCGGCGACCACGGTCACCGCCGCTCCGATCGCCAGCACCACCGCCACCAACTGGGCGATCAGTGCGAAGCGTCGGTGGCGGTGAGCGGACCTGAACATCCCGGTCAGCCTGCCAGATCGGACGGCCGGACGGTCTCCCCCTTTTCGGTGAGCAGACCCACCACCGCGCGGGCGACGAGCCGGGGCACCTCCAGCTGCGCCACGTGGCCGACCCCGTCGAGCATCAACAGGCGGCTGTCCGGGATGACCCGGGCGGTCTGCGGCGCGACCCGGACGTCTACCAACCTGTCCTGCCGGCCCGCCACCACGAGCGTCGGCGCGCGGACCGCCCCGGCGAGCCGCCACAGCGAGCCCGACCCCGGCAGGTACGCCCGCAGGAAGCTGGAGACCAGGCCCCGGAACGTCCGGACGTACGCGGCCGCGTAGTGCGCCGCCTCGTACCGCACCCGGATCTCCTCCAGCGCCTCCTCCCGCCGCTGCAGACAGATGCGGCTCAGGTCGGCCACACACGCCTCGAGCACCTGCTCGGCCATGACCTCCGGGGCGAGCTGGGTCAACCGCCGGGCGACCAGCCGCTCACCCCCCGGAATCGCCAGCACCGGCAGCATCCGGCCCTGCAACGACCGTCGGAAGTCCAGGAACGGCAGCGCCGGAGAGATCAGGGTGAGGGTGCGGACCAGGTCCGGCCGCAGCCCCGCCACCTGGACCGAGACCGCGCCGCCCAGCGAGTTGCCCAACAGGTGGACCGGCCCCCGACCGGAGTGCTCGATCCACCTGATGACCAGGTCGGCGAAGGCCGGGATCGTGTAGCGCCGTCCCGGCTCGCTGCGGCCGAACCCGGGCAGGTCGATGGCCTGGCCGTCCAACCGGTCGGTGAGCAGCCCGGCCAGGTCGGTCCAATTCTGCGACGAGCCGCCGAGCCCGTGCACGAACAGCGCCGGCTCCGCGTCCGCCCTCGTCGCGGGGGTGTCCCGCACGTACGTGACCTGACCGTCGAGGCGCACCTCCCGGCCCGGCCACGGTGGCGGCACACCTGCGTCGGGAAGGAGGTGGTCCGGCCAGAGGGTGGCACGCTTCATCCCTCCAGTCTGCCTCGCACCATCCAGGGCCTGTTTCATAAGGACGGTCCAGTTCTTTGGAACAGGCCCCTTAGGACAGCAGTGCCTCCAGCCGGCGGTTGACCGCCGCCAGCGTGGCTCGGACCACCGCCTGCCGCGGATCGCCGGCCACCAGAGCCGAGCCGGCGAGCTGCTCGACCCAGCCGTCGCAGACCAGCAGCACCACCACGGTCGCCACCTCGCAGTTGCCGAACGGCACCACCGCCGCGTGCTCGACGAAGCAGCGGCCACGCTCGGCATTCTCGGTGCCGCGCAGCAGCTCGTCGACGGCCGCGGCGGCGGCCACCGCGCAGAGCCGCAGCACGTAACCGTCCACCGCCGGCCCGGTCGCGTACCCGGCTGCGGTGCCGTCGCCGGCGAGCAGCCGTACCTCCACGTTGGCGTCCAGGCCGAAGGTGCTGACCTGCACGTGGTCGATGACCACGCGCGGCCCCGGCGCGCCGCCGGTGTCCAGCGGGCGCGACGGCGCCGACTCCGTCGTGGTCACCTGACCACCGGAGTACGACGTTCCGAGCGTCGCCGGGCTGCCGGTGGCTCCGCCGGCGGGCACACCCGAGACCGAGCCGGGCTCCTCGACCGTGGCGCGGCCCCGGTGCGGGGCGCCCGTCCGCCGCCGGAGCGCGCTGTCCGGGCCGGTCCGCTGCTCGGGGCTCGTCGAGGCGGCCGCCGCCGGACCGCCGCCCTCGGCGATACGCGCTTCCGCGCCGTTGTTGCGTGGTTCGGCGGGACGGGCCTCGGCGGGTCGCGCGTTGGCGGGCTTCGCGCCACCCGACCGGGACTCGGCAGATCGCGGCTCGGTGGCCCGGCGGCGTACCGGTGGGGACGGCGTCGTGGGCAGGCCGGGCACGTTCTGCGGTGCGGCGGCGAGGCCCATCCGTTCCTGGAGCAGCCGGGCGACCTGCCGGCTCACCTCGGCCGGATCCGCGCCGTCGGCCAGGTCCAGCCGAAGGCTGTGCGCACCCGCCGGGGTACGACGCAGCGCCGCGTCCCGGACACCGGCCACCTCCCGGACGGCGTCCAGGATGGCGTTGACATCGAATCCCTCGGGACGTTCCCGCAACGGAGCGGGCTCGTCGTCACGGCGCAGGTGGGTGGCGATGCGCGCGAGTTCGGGGGTTTCGGCGGGTGGTTCCACGGCTGGCGGCTCCGGCACAACGGGCACGTCCGGTTGCGCGGGGACGCGCTGCGGCAGTACCGCCGGCGTGTCGGGCCGTCGACCGCTGGCCGCGGCGTCGGCCGGCGACGCCGGTTCCGGGGCGGATCGGCGGGCCGCGTAGGAAGGGGCGGACGCGGATGGCCGGTCGTGTCGTCCCGACCCGGCGGTGGCCGAGGCCGGACCGGTTGCCGTCGGGGCGCTGGGGACCGGCCCGACGGTCGATGGGTCGGGTGGCTCGGGGCTCGCCGGCCGGAGCCGGAACGGCCCGGTCGGTCGGACCGGCTTGGGCGCCTCGCCCGCGTCGCTCCCACGAGCAGTGCTCGCCGGCCGGCTGGCCGGCCAGGACGGACGATCGCCCGGCGAGGCCGCCGGGATGCGTCCCTCGGACCAGTCCGGTCGTTCGGCGGCCGCGTTCGCCACGGGTGTCGGCGAGTTTCCCGCCCAGGACGGACGCCCGGCCGCCGGACGGACGGGCGTCGCCGGTGGCGGCGTGCTCTGCGACGGCGCATCCACCACCGTCGCCGGTGGGCCGGCGGGCGCCGGTGGCGGGTCGACCGGCGCCGACGGGTCCACCGGCGCGGGGCCGGCCCACGTCGGGCGCGCGGGCGTGCCGTCGGAGGCCTGAGCACCGGCCCAGGACGGGCGGGACGCCCCGAAGCTGGTCGGGGCCGGGTCCGACTCGCCGGACCAGGAGGGGCGCGGCGGCGGGAGGGCCGATGCCGGACCGGCCCAGGACGGACGGTCAGTAGCCGGCGGGCCGCTGGTCGGCTCCACGTGAGCGGCGCTGGTCGGCACCGGACCGCCGCCCCAGGACGGACGCTCGGTAGCCGGCGGGCCGCTGGTCGGCTCCACGTGAGCGGCGCTGGTCGGCACGGGACCGCCACCCCAGGACGGACGCTCGGCAGCCGGCGGGCCGCTGGTCGGCGCGGGACCCCCGGCCCACGACGGACGCTCGGCAGCCGCCGACGCGGCGGGCGCAGGCGCACCGGGCCCGCTGGTCGGGGTGAGGTCCGAGGCATTCGCACGGGATGGCGGGTCGGTCGGCACGCTGCTCGATATCGGCGCGGCCCAGGACGGACGAGGCGCGGCGGGCGTACCGGCCGGCTCGGACGTCGGCCCGCCGGCCCAGGACGGGCGCTCGGTCGCCTCGGAGCGGGGGGCCTCCGGCGGCACGCTGGTTGGGGTCGTGGCCGGACGTTCGCCGGCCCAGGACGGGCGCGAGGGCCGGCCGCGATCGGAGGCCGCCTCCGCCTCGGTGGCGATGTCGTAGGCGCGGGGGGGCTCGGCGGCCAGTGGCTCGTACGGACGCGTCGGCTCGGCCCGCACCGGCTCGTACGGCACGCTGGGCTCGGCGACCCAACCCGGCGCGGACTCGTCCCGCGTCGGTTGGTCGGACGGTTCGCCGTCCTGACGGGACCAGGGTGGCGCCCACCCGCTGCCCCAGCTCGGGCGGTTCCAGCTGGGCCCGGACCAGTCCGGCTCGACGGAGGAGGGCTCGCCCACGCGCCGGGTGTCGGCGGCGGGGCGTTCCGGCTCGGACTCGTCGCCGCGTCCCGACCCGGCCGACGGCTCCGACGCGAGCGCTTCCCGGCGGGCGCGCGACCCGGCCTCCCGGTCGTCGACGGTCGAGCGGTCGCCGGTCGGCGCGTGGAGTCCGGGTGGCACCTCGAAGCCCGAGGCCGCCGTGCCGACGGGCGGCACCTGGATGGGCGCGGTGCCGGGAACACCGGGTTCGGCCCAGCGGGCGTCACGCGGCGTGGTGGGGTCGGCGGTCAGGTGCCGGGCACTACCGCTGCCGGCCTCCCCCGATCCCTGGTCGGCGGGGGGCGCGGGGCGCTGGGCGGGCACCGCCAGGCGGCCGGCGCCCAGGTCGGGCCGGTCTTCGGGGGTCCGTCCGGGTGGCGCGCTGACCGGTGTCTGGCGACCGGACGACGCACCCACGCCGTTGATCTCGGCGTCCCCGTGGTTGGCGTCGTCGACCACGCCGTCACCCTCGGCCTCGGCCTGGTGGACGCCGTTCGTGTGGTGGCCGTTGACCCGGGCCGGCCACTCGGCGGCGCCGGGCAGCCCGGGCAGAGGCGCGGGCAGGTCACCGTGCCTCGTCGAGGTGGTGCGCCAGCCGGACGCGGGGTCGGACTGCCATCGTGGCGCCTGCTCCCCGGCCGCTTCGCTCTCGCCGGACGGTGACCACCCGCCCGTCGAGGGCGCCCACCCGTTGCCGGAACGACCCGGGTCGTCGTGCTGACCCGCTCCGTCACCGTGCTCTCCCGGGGTGGCGGCTCCGGGTTGCCCTGTTTCACTCACCGCGCGCTCCTTGGTCGCCCTCGCTGAGGCTACCGTGTGGGGAGAGTGGCGATAAGTTACAGCGGCGGGCCAATTCCACGACGCGGTCGGGGGCCGCCCCGGTCTGGGGGGAAAATGGCGGCTCGTACGAAGAACTCGGAGGATCCCATGACGGCTGTGGGGAACGGCGCACAGACCGCTGGCAGGCCCACGCGCCTGCCCCGCTCCGCGCGTCGTAAGCAGCTGCTCGCGGCGGCCCAGGAGGTGTTCGTCGCGCAGGGCTACCACGCTGCGGCGATGGACGACATCGCCGAGCGGGCCGGGGTCTCCAAGCCGGTGCTCTACCAACACTTCCCCGGGAAGATGGACCTCTACCTGGCGCTGTTGGACACCCACTGTGACGCCATCGTCGCTCAGGTGCAGGAGGCGATGCGGGGCACCAGCGACAACAAGGAGCGGGTCGGCGCGTCGGTCCGCGCGTACTTCGACTTCGTGGATCACGAGAGCGAGGCGTTCCGCCTCGTCTTCGAGTCGGACCTGCGTAACGACCCGGCGGTACGGCAGCGGGTCGAGCGGGTCGAGCAGGGCTGCATCGCGGCGATCACCGACACCATCATCTCCGACACGGGCGTGAGCCGGTCGCACGCCGAGTTGCTCGCCTCCGGGCTGGTCGGCGCGGCGGAGACGGCCGCGCAGTTCTGGCTGGCCGGCGGCCGACAGGTGCCGAAGGCCGAGGCCGAGGCACTGGTCGCGGCGCTGTCGTGGCGGGGCATCGCGAGCTTCCCGCTGCAAGGTGAGTCAGCCTGACCGTCACCCCCGTGATCGGATAGCCTTCCCAGGGCGGTTATCGCCCAGTTGAGGAGGCACAGTGGAGGTCAAGATCGGCGTGCAGTACGCGCCGCGCGAGCTGGTTCTGGACAGCGCGCAGTCGCCGGCCGAGATCGAGCAGATCGTGACCGACGCCTTCGCCGGTAACGGCGGCACGCTCTCCCTGACCGACGAGAAGGGCCGGCGGGTCATCGTTCCGGTCGAGAAGGTCGCCTACGTCGAGATCGCCGAGGCGTCCCCCCGAGCGGTCGGTTTCACCGTCCGCTGACCGGTCCGGCCGTCGCGGCAGGTCGGCGTCGCGCCACCTGCCGCGGGCCGGTACCGCGTGAACGCGCCCGACCTGTGGCGCTCAGTTGTTCAGTCCGACGGCGGCCATCCGCGCGGTGTGCGCGGCGGTGAGCCGCGCGAAGAGCTCCGGCACGTCGATCCGCTCGGCCTGCGTGATCAGTACGGTGAGCGCGGCGCGTTCGGCGGCGACGCGGCCGGCTTGGGACAGTGCCTCGCCGACCAGTCGCCGGGCCCACATGGAGAGCCGGCCGGCCACCCGTGGGTCGTCGGCGACGGCCAGCCGGATCTCGGCGGCGGCGAATTCCGCGTACCGGGAGTCGTGCAGCACGTCGAGCACCAGCGCCCGGTCGGGTCCGTCCAGCGCGTGGCCGATCTCCCGGATGAAGTCGTCGGTGATGGCGTCGCCCACGTACGCCTTGGTGACGACCTCGGCCCAGTCCCGCGGCTCGGTGGAGTCGTGGTACGCCTGCAACGGCCGCACGTAGGGCGCCATCGCCTCCTCCGGCGGCACACCGAGCGCGGCGAGCCGGTCGGCGAGCCGGCGGTAGTTGTCGATCTCGGCCGCGGCCATCTGGTTCAGCTCGACGCGGCGGCGCAGGTCCGGCGCGAGTCGCGCGTCGGCGGCCATGCGTTCGAAGGCGAGCAGTTCGCCGAAGGCGACCAAGCCGAGCAGGTCGGGGACGGCGGAACCGGCGGTGAACACGAGCGCAGGCTACTGCGTGTGATGCAGTTCACATTCAGTCCCCCCGCGTGGCGGCTGGCCGACCGGGAATCGGGACGTGAGCTTGCCTGTTCGGGTAGCATAGAGCAGTTGCCGTGGGCGCCGATCTGATCGAAGTCCAGCCTGCGGTGCGCGTGCGGCCCGGTCCGGCTCGGCAGTCTGCCCCCGACCGTGTGGCCCGCGTCATACCGACCGCGCCCTGAGGACATGACGGGGCGCACCCACGAGAGGGCACCCCCACATCCACATGAGCGAGCTGACTCAAGATCTGATGGACGGCCAGGAACTGGCCCCCACCGCCCCGGTCCGACCGGAGGCACCCACCTTCGCCGCCCTCGGCGCCCGCGACGAGACCGTCGAGGCGCTGGCCGCGGCCGGCATCACCCGCGCGTTCGCCATCCAGGAGTACGCGATCCCGATCGCGCTGCGCGGCGTCGACCTCATCGGCCAGGCGCCCACCGGCACCGGCAAGACCCTCGGCTTCGGCGTACCACTGCTGGACCGGGTCTTCGCGCCGGGCGAGGGCAGCGACGGCGTCCCCCAGGCGCTGGTCGTCGTCCCCACCCGTGAGCTGGGCATCCAGGTCGCCAAGGATCTGGCCGCCGCCGGCCGGACGCGCGGCGTCCGGGTGCTGCCGATCTACGGCGGCGTGGCGTACGAGCCGCAGATCGACGCGCTGCGCAAGGGCGTCGAGATCCTCGTCGGCACGCCGGGTCGACTGATGGACCTGCAGAAGCAGAAGCACCTCCGCCTCGACCGGGTACGCGCGCTCGTCCTTGACGAGGCCGACCGCATGCTCGACCTGGGCTTCCTCGACGACGTCGAGAAGATCCTGGCGATGCTTCCGGAAGACCGGCAGACGATGCTCTTCTCGGCGACCATGCCGGACCCGATCGTCACCCTGTCCCGGCGCTTCCTGCGCCAGCCGATGACGATCCACGCCGGGCACACCGCCGAGACCGGGCCGTCGCCGCAGACCCAGCAACTGGTCTACCGCACCCACTCGATGAACAAGGTCGAGGTGGTGGCGCGCATCCTCCAGGCCGAGGGTCGTGGGCTGACCATGATCTTCACCCGCACCAAGCGGGCCGCCGACCGGGTCGCCGAGGATCTCGACTTCCGCGGGTTCGCGGTCGCCGCGGTGCACGGTGACCTCGGCCAGGGCGCCCGGGAGCGGGCCCTGCGGGCCTTCCGCGCCGGCAAGATCGACATCCTGGTCGCCACCGACGTCGCGGCCCGGGGCCTGGACGTCACCGGCGTCACCCACGTCATCAACTACGACTGCCCGGAAGACCAGGACACCTACACCCACCGCATCGGTCGTACCGGTCGGGCCGGAGCGACCGGCGTCGCGGTGACCTTCGTCGACTGGGACGACATGCCGCGCTGGCGGATCATCGACAAGACCCTCGGTCTGGAGATGCCCGAGCCGCCGGAGACGTACCACACATCCCCGCACCTCTACACCGACCTGCTCATCTCGACCGAGGTCAGCGGCACGCTGCCCACGGCCGAGCGGACCCGCGCCGGTCTGTCCGCCGAGATCGAGGAAGACCTCGGCGGCACCACCCGCTCCCGCCGGGGCGACAGCGGTGGCCGGGGCGGCCGGCGCGGTGAGAGTCGTGGCGAGGGCCGGGGCGAGGGCCGGGGCGAGCGCCGTGGTCGGGGCGACGGTCGCCGCGACCGCACCGACGCCGGCACGCCGGCCGCCGAAGCACCTGCGGAAGCCGCTGGCGACGAGGCCACCCGCACCCCGCGCCGCCGGCGTCGCCGCCGGGCCGGCGAGGCGGTGACCGGTGAGCCGACCGCGGTGATCGCGGCCGGCGAGGCGGTGACCGGTGAGCCGACCGCGGTGATCGCGGCCGACACGGCGCCCGCCGAGTCCGTCGACGCCGCCGAGGGCGAGGCCGCCAAGCCGCGCCGCCGCCGACGCCGTCGTGGTGGCGGTTCCGGCGAGGGTACGCCGGCCGAGGCGACCGCGGACTGACGCAGCGAGATCCATCCGACATCCCCCGCACCGCCTCGCGCGGTGCGGGGGATGTTCCCTTCTTCCCACCCCACCTGCCGAAGATGGAACGATGCCGCAACCACTGGACGCTGCCCTGACCGAGGTTCGGGCGCTGCTGCTCGACCCCGCGCTGACCCGGGCGGTCGCCGCCGGACGCCGTCGGGGCCGTCGCCCCACAGTCGAGCGGGCCGAACTGCGGCCGGTGACGCTCAAGGCCGGGCCCCGACTTCAGGTCACCACCTCCGACGGCGTACGCCCGTACACCCGCAATGTCGCTCCCGGTCCCGAGGCCGACGCGGCGGTCGACGAGCTCCTGGCCGAGCCCTTCGGCAACTGGCACGTGGAGACCGCCGACGCGACCCTCCAGCTCCGGGTGACCAAGTCCGGCGAGGCGCAGGTACACCGAGCGGCGACGGCCCGACCGGCGACGACACCGGCTGGGAACGACCGGGCGAAGGAGTATCTGCTCGATCCCGGCGACCCGATCTTCGCCGAGATCGGCGGCTCGGCGGCGAAACGACGTCAGGTCGACGCGTTCCTGCGGGCCCTGGCCGCGACCCTGCCCGACGACCTGACCGGTCCGCTGCGGGTGGTCGACCTCGGCTGCGGCAACGCCTACCTGACCTTCGCCTCCTACCGCTACCTGACGGGCCGGGGGCTCGATGTCGATCTGGTCGGCGTGGACGTCCGGGAGGACCAGCGCCGGCGCAACACCGAGCTGGCGCAGCGACTGGGCTGGGCCGACAAGGTCAGCTTCGTCGCCGGCACGATCGCCGAGGCCGTCGTCGAACCCGCCCCGGACCTGGTGCTGGCGCTGCACGCCTGCGACACCGCCACCGACGAGGCGCTGGCCCGCGCGGTGCGCTGGCAGGCCCGCTGGGTACTCGCCGCGCCCTGCTGTCACCACGACCTCGCCAAGCAGCTGCGCGCGCAGCCCACCCCGGCGCCGTACGAGTTGCTGACCCGGCAGGGCATCCTGCGCGAGCGCTTCGCCGACGTGCTCACCGACGCGCTGCGCGCCGGGTTGCTGCGGACGCACGGTTACCGGGCCGAGGTGGTGGAGTTCGTCGACTCCCAGCACACCCCCCGCAACCTGCTGATCCGCGCCCGCCACACCGGTGTCGCCGACCCACGGCACACGGAGTACCGCGAGCTGGTCGACCAGTGGCAGGTCACGCCCCCGCTGGAGGTCCTCCTGGCCGGCGATACGGGGTCCGCCAACTAGGGTCCTGGACCGGCCGCAGGCCGGGGACTTCGCAGAGGCCTCAGCGTCGGCGGTCGGCGTTGCTGCCCCGGTCCCGGCTGCCGGAACGGTCGAAGACCGCCACCCGGTCCCCGCCGTTGCGCGTCGAGCGGTCGTCGTCCACCGGGCTGCTCGGGAAGGGCACCACCTTCCCCGAACTCTCGGCGTTGCCGGCGGCCGTGAACGCGTTCCAGGAGATGTCGACGAGCAGCTTCTTCGTCTCGGCGTGCCGGACGGCCGCGTTCTGCTGTAGCGCCATCCGGGCGCCCAGCACCACGGCGACCAGCGTGGTGGTGATCGCGCCGGTGGCGGCCAGCACGTGGGCACCGGTCGCCGCGTCGGTGCGGAGCACCAGGACCAGCAACCAGGCCCAGAACCCGGCGGCGAAGACGCCGGCCTTGACGACGAAGAAGAGGCTCACCGCACCAGGCTGGTACGGCTGCGGACGGCGCGGTTCGGCCATGGTGCTCCTCGGCGGTGGTCCGGACGAACGCGGCAGGCGCGCGTGCGCCATGCCGGGACGGGCACCGAGCTTAGTAGAAGAACGATGATGATCGCTCGGTACCGGTCCGAATACTGCCCGAGGTGGAGTCTCATCCGTGGGACAGTTTGTGCGGTCAGTCAGTGGTTTCCGATCCTCGGCGTACTACGCTCGGAGGCGCATCTTCCCAGTGCTCGGCCGGGAGGGAAAGACATACCGGATGGGTTCCGCAGACGTAACACCGCAGATGGCGTTCGCCCGCTTCGTCCGGCGGGCCATTGACGACGCCCGCGAAGAGCGCGGGTGGACCGTGACCGATCTCGCCGCGCACACGGGCGTGGGCCGCTCGACCGTGTTCCGTTGGCTCGCCGGTGACTGGCAGGACTATCCGGAACTGGCGAAGGTACGCGGCTTCTGTGCCGCCCTGGATCTGCCGGTGGCCGCCGCGTTCCGGGCCCTCGGACTGCCCGACGCGGGCCCGACGCCCCGACGCCGCAGCGACGACGGCCCGGTCGACGCCGACGTCCGCGCCATCCTGGACCGGCTGGCCGACCCCACCGTTCCAGCCGAGGAGAAGCACCACATCCGCGACCTCCTTCGCTACCTGGCCCGTCGCCCCACCCGCCGAGCCGGCTAACCCCCACCCCCCACCCCCCACCCCCCGATCCCCGCGTTGATCATGAAGTTATTGCCACGACACGCCGATGCGAGTGGCAATAACTTCATGATCAACGCAGTGAGGGCGGGGTCGGGCCGGGGGCCGGGAAGGGGCCCGGGGGTTAGTCCTTGTCGCCTCTGGCGAGGTGGCCCGTTCCGGGCTGAAAATCGTGTTGGTCGCTCGCTGACGTCGTTG
>NZ_JBNCKS010000003.1:0-94792 GCF_049841635.1 Micromonospora sp. DT44
GCTGTCTAGCTCCCCAACGGCGCGCCCACGACGAAGGTTCAACACGAAACCGGCCCACCCGAATCAGTGCCCGCCGCCGCTCCGCACACGGCGCCGCTGTGCTGCTCAACCGCGGTGACCAGGTTGGTCGAAGCGGCGCCGCTTGAACGGAGTACGCGGGCTGCCGCGAGCAGGCCCGCGTGGCCACCGAGCGCCTCTTCGACCGCATCACCGGCGACGACTCCCCACCGTCGACGACAGTCCCACCCACCCACCCGCCTCCTACACCGAGGCCACCCCCCAACCCCCAACCCCGCGCCCGCGCCCGCGCCCGCGCCCGCCGATCTTGCACTTTCTGTCGCCGCTTTGCGCGGATCCGACCGTTTCGTCGGGACAGAAAGTGCAAGATCGCGGAGGTCTAGGGGGTGGCGGCCACGGCGATCATGGACTTGCGGTGCCTCGCGTATGCCGCAAAGCACCACGGAACGCCCACCACGAGTCCATGATCGACCCGGGCGGGGCGGCGGGGCGGCGGGGCGGCGGGGCGGCGGGGCGGCGGGGCGGGCGGGGCGGGCGGGGCGGGCGGGGTGGGCGGGGCGGGCGGGGTGGGCGGGGTGGGCGGGGCGGGCGGGGCGGGCGGGGTGGGCGGGGTGGGCGGGGGGCGGGGTGGGCGGGGGGCGGGGTGGGTCAGGTTGCTGTGGTTAGGAGGGCTTTTACTTCTGCTTGGGATGGGGGGTTGGCGCCTCGGCGGGCGCAGGTCAGGGCCGCCACGGTCGCCGCTTGGCGCAGTACCGCCGTCCACTGCTGCTCGGTCACTGCGGCGAGCCGTTCGGCCGGCCGGTCGCCGAGCGCGTCGATGTCGGCCAGTGCGGCGAGCAGGCCACCGGTGAACGAGTCGCCCGCGCCGACGGTGTCCACCACCGTGGTACGTACGGCCGGCTGCTCGTGCAGAACCCCGTTCGGGGCGAGCAGCCAAACGCCCTCACCACCGCGGGTCACCACCGCGCAGGACACTCCGGCCTCGCGCCACTCGGCCATCACGTCGGCGATCGACCGGTCCGGGTAGAGCCAGGCCAGGTCCTCGTCGCTGGCCTTGACCAGGTGCGCGAGGGGCACCTGTCGGCGTACCCGCTCCTGCTCGGCGGCCCGGTCGGTGACGATGCTCGGGCGCAGGTTGAGGTCGATCGAGAGGGTGAGCCCGCCGCGGTCGCGTTCGCGGGCGAGTAGCCCTTCCAGCGCCTGCGCGCCGGGGGCGAGCGCGAGGGCGAGCGACCCGGTGTGCAGGGCCGTCGCCGAGGAGCCGGCGAGGTCGGGCAGTTCCTGCGGCGTCCACTGCCAGTCCGCCGCGCCGTCGAGCCGGAACTCGTAGCTGGCCTGGCCGGTGGCGTCCAGGGTGGCGACCGCCACCGAGGTGGGCTCGGACGCGCGGACGGCCCAGCGCAGGTCCACCTGGTTGGCCGCCAGGTAGTCGGCGATCTGCCGGCCGTACTCGTCGGAGCCGAGGCGGGCCAGCAGCCATACCGGCTGGTCGAGCCGGGCCAGGGTGACCGCCACGTTCGCCGGCGACCCGCCCGGGACCGCCCGTTGCCCGTCGGCGGTCACCACCAGGTCGATGAGGGCCTCTCCGGCTACCACGATCATGCGGTCACCGTGCCCGGGGCGAGCGGGCCGGGGCCGCCGAGGCTGTCGGCCGAGCGGGACAGCAGCACCGCCTGGTACGCGTGGTAAACGTCGGGTCGACCGTGCCAGACCGTGTCGGCGGGCAGGTTCCGCGCGTCCAGCTCGTGCCGCCAGCCGGTGCCGTCGATCAGGTAGCGGCGCGCGTACGCCCAGAAGACCCGGTACCAATCGGCGTAGACGGCGTCCCCGGTCCGGCGGCCCAGGGTGACCGCCGCGCCGATGGCCTCGGCCAGTACCCAGTGCATCCGGGAGCGGACCACGGGCCGGTCGTCCCAGTCGATCGTGTAGACGAAGCCGTCCGCGCCGTCGACCGCCCAGCCACGTCGCAGGGCGGCGGCGAAGAGGGTACGGGCGTCGGCGAGCAGCCAGCCCGGCGGCTGCGGCAGGACGGCTTCCAGTTCGAGCAGCAGACGGGCCCATTCCAGCCAGTGGCCCATCGTCGAGCCGTACGGCCGGAACGGGTCGGCGGGCTGGTCCCGGTTGTAGTCGAGCAGCGGCGTCCAGTCGGCCGTGAAGTGCTCGGGCAGCCGCCAGTCGTGCCGGGCGGCCTCGGTGTGCACCAGGTGGGTGGCGATCCGCAGCGCCCGGTCGGTCCAGCTCGTGTCCCCGGTGGCGGCGGCAGCGGCGAGGAACGCCTCGACCATGTGCATGCTGCTGTTCGCGCCCCGGTAGTCCTCGGTGACCGTCCAGTCCCGGTTCCACGACTCGCGGACCGCGCCCGCCTCGTCGTCCCAGAACCGGTCCAGGACCACGCTGAGCGCGTCGGCGAGCAGCCGGTCCGCGCCGGGGCGCCCAGCCCGGGCGGCGCTCGACGCGGCGAGCAGCACGAACGCGTGGTCGTACCCGGCCTTGCGCTCGTCGATCGGCGTGCCCTGCTGGTCCACCGCGTTGAACCAGCCGCCGTACCGGTCGTCGCGCAGCAGCGTGTCGAGCGCGGCGACGCCGTGGTCGACGATGGCGGCGGCAGTCGGGTCGCCGTTGCGGTGGGCGAGCGCGGCCACGTGGGTCATCCGGCAGGTGATCCAGGTGTAGACGGCTTCGCCCCGGTCCGGGGTGCGGTCGTCGGTCAGCCACCAGAAGCCACCCTCGGGTCGGACCGAGCGGCGGGCCGTGTCGAGCAGCGTGCGGGTCTGGTCGGCGAGGAAACCGTCCAGGTCGGGCAGGTCGGGCACCCCCGCCGGGGCAGGGGTCGGTTCGGCGTCGAAGCGGGGCGCGTCGGTCATGTCAGCTGGTCACCGTCGAGTAGGAAGGGGGCCACACGGCCAGGATCGGCGGACGGACCGGGTCCGCGCCGGAAAACCCGCCAACGGTACGCCGCCGACGACGCGGACGTCGGGAGAATCGGAAGTACGATTCTCCACCCATTTGTCCGTTGACATCGTTGTCACTCCTCCAGCGTGCTCTGATGACCGACGTACTGTCAATTCCCGTTCTCGGGCGTACGGGCGACGGCTGCGGCGACGGTCGCCAGGTCGTCGCCGGTGAAGCCGGCACGGCTCAGCACCGCCAGGGACTTGTTTGCGGCCAGCGCGCACAACGCCAGGTCGGCCGCCTCCTGGTCACCGGCCCCCGCCGCCAGCAACGCCTGCTCCAGCATCGCCCGCAAACCGGCGATCATGGCCTGGACCATCGCCTGGCCCTCCGCGTCGAGGGCCTGGAGCTGCGCGGCCGACATGGTCAGCAGGCAGCCGTCCGGAACCGCCGGGTCGGCGATGCGGTCCAGGGTGACCCGCAGGTAGGCAGCCACCACGGCGCCCGGGTTCGCCTGAGAGTGGGACAGCGCCTGTTGGTACAACGGGTGGTAGGTCTCCGCGTACCGCAGGAGGCTCTTGCGAAAGAGGGCGCTCTTGTCGCCGAAGGTGCCGTAGAGCGAGCCCCTGCCCAGGCCGGTGCCCTCGGTGAGGCGCTCGATCGAGGCTTCCGAATAGCCCCAGCGCCAGAAGACGTGCATCGCGCGTCGCAGCGCCTCGTCGACGTCGAACTGCTTACGGCCCGCCATGGTTCATCAGTCTACACATCTTGTACTGATCGTTCAAAGATGCGTATGCTCCCCGCCATGACACAGCTGAAATCGCTGCAACTGCCCGACGGGTTCCTCGACGTCTTCACGAGCCGCATGGTGCAGGTGGACGGAGTACGGCTGCACGCCGTCACCGGCGGGCACGGCCCGGCACTGCTGCTGGTCGGCGGGTGGCCACAGACCTGGTACGCCTGGCGGGAGGTGATGCCCGCGCTCGCCCGTGAGCACACCGTCGTCGCCGTCGACCCGCGCGGGGCCGGGCTCTCCGACAAGCCGGACGACGGTTACGACGCTGGCACACTGGCCGGCGATCTGGCCGCGCTGATGTCCGCGCTCGGGCACGACCGGTTCGACGTGGTCGGACACGACATCGGCACGTGGACCGCGTACGCCCTCGCGGCCGATCATCCCGATCAGGTGGGTCGTCTCGCCGTCGCCGAAGCCGTGATCCCCGGGCTCAGCCCGTCCCCGCCGTTCTTCGGTCCGGCCGCGGCCAACGAGAAGCTCTGGCAGTTCGGCTTCAACCGACTCACCGACCTCAACGAGGAACTGGTCCGAGGGCGGGAGCGACTCTTCTTCGGCTGGCAGTTCGCCACCAAGGCCGCCACCCCGACCACGATCCCCGCGTACGCCATCGACGTCTACGTCGACGCGATCGTCACGGACCCGCGCGGGCTGCGGGCGAGCTTCGCGTACTACCGGGCATTGGACGAGACGATCGCGCAGAATCAGCAACGCAGCACGTCCCGACTGAAGCTGCCGGTGCTCGCCGTCGGCGGCGCGCTGTGGAGCGGCCCGATTGCCGCGCACACGATGCGGCTCGCGGCCGACGACGTCACCGGCGTCGTCCTCGACGACTGCGGCCACTACCCCGCCGAGGAGCAGCCGGCTCATTTCACCGGCGTCCTGGAGGACTTCCTCGCGGCCGACTAGCTGCGACGCCGTTCGGTGTCGAACGCCCGGCCTCCTAGTAGTGGTCGTCGATCGGCCGACGCGCCTCCTCGAACAGCGCCGGCCCCTCGTAGCGCACCGGAGGCAGCGGCGGGGTGGCCGGCTTGACCTCCTCGAACTGCTCGCTGGAGAGCGCGTACACCACCCGGCCGAGGCCGGAGCGGTCGATCGCCGTCGCGCACATGGGGCAGGGCTGGCAACTCGTGAACATGGTGGTGCCGGCGGCCACCTCGGCAGACAGCTCCCGGGCGGCCCAGCGGGCCAACTTCAACTCCGGGTGGGCGGTGATGTCCGAATCGGAGACCACGGTGTTGTGGTCCTCGACGAGGACGACACCGTCCGCGTCGACCAGCAACGAGCCGAACGGCCGTTCGCCGGACGCCCCGGCCTGGCTGGCGATCTCCACGGCGCGGCGGAGGAACTTCTCGTCGTCGGGTGTCACACGGCCTCCCGGGTCACGTCCTGCTGCGGAACGGGGCGAGTGTGGCGCGGATCTGGTCGCCCGCGCCCCAATCGTCGTCGAACTGGGCCAGCACCGCGAGGTGCTGTCGCAATTGGATGATCGGCATCCGGGCCTGCCAATCGTCATCGAGCGACGTCAGCTCGGCGTAGACGTCGAAGAACCGCCGCGCCTCGGGCGGTGGCGACGTCGTCCAGACGTGGGCGAGGTCGACCTCGGCCCACAGGTAGGACACCGCCGGGTCGATCAGCGCCGGCTCCCCGTCCGGCGTGGCCAGGATGTTCTGCGCCCACAGGTCTCCGTGCGTGAGGCACGCGGGCCGTTCCGGCAGCAACTCGGGCAGCCGCGAGCAGAGCCGTTCCAGCGCCGCCCGGTCCTGCCGGTCGAGCGCGGCGTCGACACGGGGCTCGCCGAGCCACCGGAGCAGCCGGTGCTGCGCGAAGAACGCGAACCCGTCGTCGTTCCAGGTGTTGACCTGTCGGCGACGCCCCAGCCAGTTGTCCCGGTGCCAACCGAAGCGCGGATGGGTCGTGCTCAGGTGCAGGTGGGCCAACTGTTGTGCGAACCGCTCCCAGAACGCCTCGCTGCTCGGCCTCGGCCGCAGCAGCGACAGCACCAGCACGTCCCGGTCCGCGAGGATGACCTCGGGCGTCGGTACGCCGCCCAGGTCGCGCAGCGCGGCCAACCCGTCGGCCTCGGCGGGGAAGACGTCGTCGGCCGGCGGCTCGGCGAACGCCTTGACGAACACCGACGGCGCGTCCCGGCGGGTGGCGATGCCCGCGAGCGCCGCGAGCCCGCCTGCCGCCGGCTCGACGGCGACGACATCGCGCATCCCGGCGCGCAGCAGGCTTTCCCGCAAGAACGGCCCCGGTCGCATCACGACAGGCTCCCGGATGCTCGAACTGGTGTCCACCCTTTCTGCCGCGCTCCGGGCAGGATGGCGGGATGGAACTACCCGAGGGGCTTGCTTGGGTACGAGCGTCAGCGGTGGGCCGGGCCTGGCTGACCGCGCTGCCGACGCTGGTGGCGGAGTGCGCCGAGCGGTGGTCGCTGCGGCTCGGTCCGCCGTTCCGGTACGCGTACGCCTCGGTGGCACTCCCCGCCGATCTGCCCGACGGTACGGCGGCGGTGCTCAAGGTCCAGTTCCCGGACGAGGACAGCCGGTACGAGGCCCACGCGCTCGGCCACTGGGCCGGCGAGGGCGCGATCCGGCTGCTCGCCCACGACCCCGAACGGCGCGCGCTGCTGGTGGAGCGCTGCCGACCCGGTACGCCCCTGCACGAACTATCGATGGACCGGGCGCTGGACGCGGCGGTCGACCTGCTGCCCCGGCTCTGGCGACCGGCCGGCGCGCCGTTCACCCCGCTCGCCGAGGAGGCCGCCGGCTGGCTCGAACGGATACCGCGCAGTTGGGAACGGGCCGGTCGGCCGTACGAGCGGCGGCTCCTCGACGCGGCGCGCGCCCTGCTGGTCGACCTGTCGGCGAGCCAGGGCGAGCAGGTGCTCGTCAACCAGGACCTGCACGCCGGCAACGTGCTCGCCGCCGAACGCGCCCCCTGGCTGGCGATCGATCCCAAGCCGCTGATCGGCGAGCGGGAGTTCTCGGTGGTGCCACTCGTACGCGGTCCGGAGCTGGGTCACTCGCCGGCGGCCGTCCGGCACCGGCTCGACCGGCTCAGCACCGACCTCGGGCTGGACGTCGACCGGGTCCGGGGCTGGACGATCGGTCACTGCCTGGCCTGGAGCATCGCCGACCAGGTCGTCTTCGCGCACCAGGTCGAGGTGGTCCGCTGGCTGCTCGGCAGCGACTGACGCCCGGGTGTGCGGCCTTCGTTGATCGTGCTCGATCCAGGATGTAGTGGCTTCGCGGCCGCCGGAGGCCACTACATCCTGGTTTAGCGCGACCATGCACGCGAGGCCGCGATCAAGCTGGTCCTGGCGCGGGCGAGCGCGGGCCGGCGGGCGGCACCGCGCGGGAGGGTCAGCCCGTCTGGCAGGTACGGCACCAGTAGAGGTTACGGCCGACCAGTTCGCCGCGACTGACCTCGGTGCCGCAGATGTGGCAGGGCGCGCCGGCGCGGCGGTAGACGTACACCTCGCCGCCGTGGCGGTCGACGCGCGCCGGCCGACCCATCGCCTCGGGCAGGTGGGCCTCGCGGACGGTGTCGATCCGCCCGTGTTCCAGGGCGAGCCGCATCAACGCGACCAGGTCGGCCCAGAGGGCGTCCCAGCCGGCTCGGGTCAGCGCACGACCGGGCATCGTGGGCGGCAGCCCGGCCCGGAACAGCGCCTCGGTCACGAAGATCAACCCCGTGCCGGCCACCACCGACTGGTCGAGCAGCAGGGCCGCGAGGGGCGTCGGGCTGCGGGAGATCCGGGCGTACGCCCGCTCGGGGTCGGCGTCGGCGCGCAGGGGGTCGGGGCCGAGGCGGGCTCGCAGGGCGTCGACCTCGGGTGGGGTGAGCAGTTCGCAGGCGGTCGGACCGCGCAGGTCCAGCCAGTGCCGGTCGCTGGCCAACCGCAGTCGCACCTGGCCGACGGGCTCGGGGGGCGTCCCTGATCCGTCGGTGAACTTGCCGTACAGCCCGAGGTGCACGTGCAGGGTCACTTCGTCGGCGAAGTGGTGTAGCAGGTGCTTGCCGTACGCCTCGGTGCCGTCCAGGACGGTGCCGGAGAGCCGCGCGGCACCGTCGGCGAAGCGGCCCTGCGGGCTGGCGGCGTGCAGCTTGTCACCGGCGAACAGCTCGGCGTGCCGGGCCGCCAGGCGGTGGATCGTGTGTCCCTCTGGCACGGGTGCCAAGGATAGCCAGCCGTGCCGGGAGCGGCCTGGTCAGGCTTGGCGCTGCTCCTTGAGGCCGCTGACGAACGTCGCCCAGGTGGCCGGGGTGAAGGTGAGCGCCGGGCCGGTCGGGTCCTTGCTGTCGCGTACGCCCACCAGGCCGGGGAGGTTGTCGGCCACCTCGACGCAGTCACCACCGCTCCCGCCGCTGCGGGTGCTCTTGCGCCAGCGGGCCCGGGCAAGGTCAGTCATGATGCTCCTCGATGATCGAAGTGATCGTTTTCTCTGATTCTGCCTCAGTGGACGCGAGCGTCTCCAGGTCCGACCAGACCTGTTCGAAGGCGGCCACCTCGGCCGGCTTGTCGAGGTAGAGCGCGCCGGTGATGTTCTCCAGGTAGATGGTGGTGGGCTCGGTCGACGCCCGCCCGAGGGGCTGCGGGAAGCCCAGCAGCACGAAGGTGCCGGTCTCGCTGGCCAGGGGTGGGCCGGCGGCGAACGGCAGCACCCGCAGGCTCACGTTCGGCAGCGTGGCCACGGCGAGGAGGTGGCGCAACTGCCCCGCCATCGCCCGCCGGTCGGGGATCGTGCGGCGTAGCACCGCTTCGCTGAGGACGACCCGCAGGACGGGCGCGGCGGGCAGCCGGCGCACGAGGATGCTCTGTCGCTGCAATCTCAGCTCCACCAGCTTCTCCCGATCCTGTGCGCTCATGGTCGGGTTCTTGCGGCGGAACAACTCGCTGGCGTACTCGCGGGTTTGCAGGAGGCCCGGAATCAGCTCCGAGTCGTATCGGCGGATCAGACTGGCGGACGATTCCAGGCCGACGTAGAGCGAGAACCACGACGGGACGACATCGCCGTAGGAATGCCACCAACCCTTGGCACGCGTCTCCTTGGCGAGCGCGGCCACAATTTCCTTCATCTCTTCCGGAACCTGGTAGAGAGCGCACATAGCGCGGGCATCCACGACCCGCACCGGAACCAACCCCTTCTCAACGCGCCACACCTTCTGCCGCGAGCAGTCCAGCGCCTGGGCAGCGGCGTCCAACGTCACCGCAGCGTCCTCGCGGAGCTGGGTGAGCAGCCGCCCGAGCTGCCGCCGAGGGACCGTGGACCCAACTGTTGCATCCGTCATGCAACATCACCTCGCCCTTCCTGCAACATTAATTGTTGCGCCTCGCACGCATTTGTTGCGCATTCCGCGTGCGTCGATACGAGTCGAGGCTATGGGGGGCGGGTGGCGTTGCACAAGGGGGCCAGCATGGAACACCCTGTCCCTTATTCGAGTCACCAACAAATGGGGCGGCATTGGTCAAGGAGCAGCGCGTGTCGTACAACGAATATCTGTTGGTCACCGCGCTGACCCTCGCCCGCCGGCATCGGCCCGTCTGGAGTTGGGCGCGCTGGCGCAGGGTGTGCCGCTGCGGCGCGGAGCTGCCCTGCCGGGCCCGCCACCGCATCCCGATCAGCCGTGGGCACTGGCCGACGTGACCGAGCTGAAACCCGGCGACCTACTGCTGATCGGCTCGGCCTGCTCGGTGCAGTTCTCCGGCGACCGAGCGCTGCGCCTCCGCCTGGTGAGCGTGGACGCGCGACCGACGTACGAGGGGTGGGTCTGGCTGACCGGCTACGTCCTGAGCGACAACGGCCTGGCCGTCGACAAGCGGGAGGTGTACGTACGACGCGCCGGGCTGCGGGTGCTGCGCGACACCGCCCGGCGGATCCGCACCTGATCGACGGGCCGTACCCGGAATCGGTGTCAGGAAACGCCGAGGTGGGTATTTCGGGGTCGTAGCGCGTGGGTGCCACCCCCGAACGTCGGCCACCACGCATTCAACAGGAGGTGTGTAGTGGTCAGGATTCCTTCGCTGTCCCGGCGGTCCGAGCAGACGCCGACGCGGGACGAGAACATTGACGGTCCCGATACCCCGGTCACCGAGACGGGCCAGACCGACGAAGGCCGACCGGTTGTGACCGACCGGGACGCCGACCAGACGACGTACCGCAGCACTACGGCGACCGGCGACGCCACGGCGACCGCCGGACGGACCGGGCGCACCGGCGAGGCCGAGCGACGGGCCGCGGAGCGCGCGGCCGTGGCCCGCGCCGCCACCGCCCGGCCGGTGGAGACCGACACCGCCCGCACGACGGAGGGCGAGAGCCGGCCGCTCGCCGCCAAGACGGGCACCGCCGCCGCCCCGACCATCGAGCGCGACAAGGACCTCGACGGTACGACCCGACGGCCGGAGCACGACACGGACCTCGACCGGACGACGACCCGGCGGCCCGATGTGACCGACCGTCCGGTCGACACGACCCCCGCTCGCGACGCCGAGCCGGAACCGGTGACGCGCGGCCCGAAGCCGCGGGCCAGCCTGCTCGCCACCCTCGGCCTGATCGTCTCCGTCGTCGGCGCGATGTTCGTGCTGAGCGGCACCCTGGCCGGGTACGGCATCGGGCTCGGCGCGTTCGGCGCGGTGCTGTCGGTGCTCGGCCTGATGGCGACCCGCCGCCGGCACGTCGCCGGCAAGACCGACGCGCTGTTCGGTATCCTCATCGGGCTGGCGGCCGTGGTGGTCGGCGTACTCGCGATGACCGGTCAGTTCGCCTGGCCGACCACGGACGGCGACTGGGTGCAGCGCCTCCGTGAGTGGCTCGACTCACAGTTTGTGGATCGTTTCTAGCGGGCACTGTTCCGCTCGCCGGTGGTGCACCGGCGAAGAGCCGGCGGTTCGCCGGCAGCCCGACGGTGGTTCACCAGCAGGGCAACACCGTTTCAGGGGCGGCGATTCGCCGCCCCTGAAGTGTGTCCGGGGCCAGTCCAGACCAGTTGATCAAGAGGTTCGCGTCATCAGACCGGCTTCTGGTGACGCAAACCTCTTGATCACCGTTGAGCCCTGGTCGGCGACCCCGGAGAGGCCGGCCGGCCGGTCTGCGCAACGAATCGTTGGTGGGGGTTCGTTAGACGCAACGGATCTATGCTCTGCGCAACTCTTGGTGGTGGATCCTTTCGCTGACGCCACATAACGTTGAGCAACGGCGCCAGCCCGTGGGCCACGGTGGCCGGGCGCGCCCGACCCCTGGGAGCAGGACAATGACGATGGACGCCACCAGCCAGCGCCTCTTGATGTGCCGGCCGACGTACTTCGCCGTCGACTACGCCATCAACCCCTGGATGGACCCGAGCGCGCCGGTCGACCCCGCGCTGGCCGTCCGGCAGTGGGAGCAGCTTCGCCAGACGTACCTTGACCTGGGCCACACCGTCGAGGAGATCACTCCGGTGCCCGGCCTGCCCGACATGGTCTTCGCCGCCAACGGCGGCACCGTGATCGACGGCAAGGCCATGGCCGTGCAGTTCCGCGACCCGCAGCGCGCCGACGAGGCGCCGGCCTACCGGGCCTGGTTCGAGGCCGCCGGGTTCGAGATGCACGACCCGAAGCACGTCAACGAGGGTGAGGGCGACGTCCTGCTGGCCGGCGACCACCTGCTGGCCGGCACCGGCTTCCGGACCGCCCACGCCGCGCACGCTCAGTTGCAGGAGGTCTTCGGCTACCCGGTGATCACCCTGCAGCTCGTCGACCCGCGCTTCTACCACCTGGACACCGCGCTGACCGTCCTCGACGAGCGGACCGTGGCGTACCTGCCGGAGGCCTTCTCCCCCGGCAGCCAGGCCGTGCTGCGCCGGCTCTTCCCCGACGCCGTGCACGCCACCATGGCCGACGCCGAGGTGCTGGGCCTGAACGCGGTCAGCGACGGCCGGCACGTCGTGCTGCCCGCGCAGGCCACCGACCTGGCCGCCAAGCTGCGCGACCGGGGTTACGAGACCATCGGTGTCGACCTGTCCGAGCTGCGTAAGGCCGGCGGCGGACCGAAGTGCTGCACGCTGCGACTCCGTCAGGGAAAGGCAAGCAAGTGATCGTGGATGACAAGCTGCGTACGCCGGGAGCGGTCCGGGACGCCGAGCGCTGGACGGCGCACAACTACCACCCGCTGCCGGTGGTGATCTCGTCGGCCGAGGGCGCGTGGCTCACCGACGTCGACGGCAAGCGCTACCTGGACTGCCTGGCCGGCTACTCGGCGCTGAACTTCGGCCACCGGCACCCGCAGCTCATCGCCGCCGCGCACGCCCAACTCGACCGGCTGACGCTGACCAGCCGCGCGTTCATCCACGACCAGTTCGCCGACTTCTGCCGGGAGCTGGCCGAGCTGTGCGGCAAGGACCTCGTGCTCCCGATGAACACCGGCGCCGAGGCCGTGGAGACCGGGATCAAGGTGGCCCGCAAGTGGGGCTACCAGGTCAAGGGCGTACCGGCCGGTCAGGCGAACATCGTGGTGGCCGAGGGCAACTTCCACGGCCGGACGACCACCATCGTCAGCTTCTCCACCGACGAGGACGCCCGCGCCGACTTCGGGCCGTACACCCCGGGCTTCACGGTCGTGCCGTACGGCGACCTGGACGCCCTCGCCGCCGCGATCGACGAGAACACCGTCGCCGTGCTGCTGGAGCCCATTCAGGGCGAGCAGGGCGTCGTGGTGCCGCCGGAGGGTTACCTGCCGGGCGTACGCCAGGTCTGCACCGAACGGAACGTGCTGTTCATCGCCGACGAGATCCAATCGGGTCTGGGGCGTACCGGCCGGACCTTCGCCTGCGACCACGAGGGCGTCGTGCCCGACATGTACCTGCTGGGCAAGGCGCTCGGCGGCGGCATCGTGCCGGTCTCCGCGGTGGCCGCGAACACCGACGTGCTGGGCGTGCTCAAGCCCGGCCAGCACGGCTCCACCTTCGGCGGCAACCCCCTGGCCTGCTCGGTGGCCACCGAGGTCGTACGGCTACTGGCGACGGGCGAGTTCCAGCGCCGCTCGGCCGAGCTGGGTGAGCGGCTGCGGGCCGGCCTGGAAGGGCTGGTCGGCAAGGGCCTCGTCGGCGTACGAGTCCGGGGCCTGTGGGCCGGTCTGGACATCGACCCGGCGCTGATGAGCGGACGCGAGGCGTGCGAGCGCCTGATGGAGCGCGGCATCCTCGCCAAGGACACCCACGGCTCCACGATCCGGCTGGCCCCGCCCCTGGTGATCACCGAAGAGGAGATCGACCAGGCCATCGCGACGCTAGCCGAGGTGCTGGCCGCGTAACCCCTGCGTTGATCATGAAGTTATTGCCCGCCGCCTCGGCGTGTCGTGGCAATAACTTCATGATCAACCGGATGGGGGTCAGGGACGGGGTAGGCGCATCGCCATTGTGGGGGCCTCGGCCATCACCGAGGTGGGGGTGAACGGGGCGCCGGTCGGCAGTTCCTCGGCGCGGCCGATCTGCACGCCGGGGTACAGCTCGATCATGTCGTTCTCGCCCAGCACCCGGGACTGCTGCGGCGCGAGCGGAATCCGGTCCGACTCGGACATCGAGCCGGCCGGTCGGATGCCCGAGCCGTTGGTGCTGATGTCGGTCACGATGACCTCGCCGACCCGCAGCTCGAAGTGGACGTGACCACGGCTGATCCACCGCCGGGCCTCGTCGTTGAGCCACTGCCCGAGCATGATCCCGCCCTCCTGCTCCGGTGCCCGGCCGGCCACCACCGGCTGCTCCTCACTGAGCACGAACCGCCGCCGGACCAGGCCGCCGACGCGTACCGCGAGCACCTCCGTACGCGGACGCGGGCCCACGTCATTGAGCCGCGCGCCGTGCCGGGGGCAGGTCGGTACGCCGTTGCGCAGCGACGGCGGCGGCTGCGCGGCCGGACTGCGGTCCGCGCCGCCGGCGAGGTCGGCGAACGCCCCACCCCCACCACCGCCGCCGAACAGCGCGCACCCCGACTCCGGGCACCGCCACTCACGGGCCAGCAGCTTCGCCCCGGTGGGCGAGCGCTTGCCGGGGACCGGGGCGTGCCCGCCACCGACGTGCGCGATGAACACCGGACCACCCGCGCCCGGCACCGGGGCGACCACCCGACCCGGCTGCTCGACCAGCCACGGGAACCGCCCACGCAGCCCGTCGAAACGGACCCGGGTGAGTACCGGCACGCCGAGCAGGTCGGCCACCTCCAGCATCCGGTCCCCGGGATTGTCGAGCACCTCGACCAGCCCGTCGTCCGCCCAGCGGCGGACCACCATCCGCTCGTTGGACGTCAGGTCGGCGTCGGAGAGAAGCGCGCGGTGCACCACCGCGTACACCTGAACGCTGTCCTCCTCCAGTTCGCGGGAGAGCGCGTCGATGACCATGCCGAGCCGCAGCAGGCTCGCCGGCCGACCGCCGTCGATGTCCTGGTAACGGATGATCTCGGCCAGGTCGAGCACCGCCCGGACCAGCGACGGGTCGGTGCAGACCCGCCCCTCGATGGCGTCCAGCACCTTGCTGATCTCAAATCTCATGCCGCGCTCCGGACGATGTCGTCAATCCGCCTGGCCAGCTCGATGTCCCGGTGGGTTACCCCGCCGGCCGAGTGCGTGACACAGCGGAAGGTCAGGGTCCGCCATCGGATGTCGATGTCGGGATGGTGGTCGATCTCCTCGGCCACCGCCGCCACCCGGTCCACCACCGCGATGGCGTCCGGGAAACTGCCGAGCTGGGCGGTACGGCCGATGCCGGTCGGGTCGCCCGACCAGTCGGTCAACCCGCCCAGCTCTCTCCGCACCGCGTCCGCGGTGAGCAGGTCTGCCATGAGCAGACCCTACCGGTGGCGCACCCTCTGGGTCGGACGCGCCACCGGTGGACGGCACAGCGGGACGCGTCAGCGGCGCAACGGCCGGCCCACCTCGTGCAGGTGAGCAAGCGCCTGCCGGTACGACTCGACCAGACCCGTCTCCGCGTACGAGATGCCCTGCTCGGCGCAGTAGGCGCGAACGATTGGCTGCGCCCGGCGCAGGTTGGCCCGGGGCATGTTCGGAAACAGGTGGTGCTCGATCTGGTAGTTGAGCCCGCCCAGCGCGGTGTCGACAAGCCAGTTGCCCCGCACGTTGCGCGAGGTCAACACCTGCTTACGCAGGAAGTCCAACTCGTCCTCGGCGGTCGGCATCGGCATGCCCTTGTGGTTCGGCGCGAACGCGCAGCCCATGTAGAGGCCCCACAGCGCCTGGTGCACGGCGGCGAAGAGCAGCGCCTTGACCGGCGACATGACCGCCAGCAGCAGCGCCGCGTAGCCGACGGTGTGCGCCGCGAGCAGCGCCGCCTCGACCGCGCGGTGCCGCATCGGGGTGGCGTACCGGCCGTCGGGCCCCCGGCCGACGATCGCCCGGATGCTCGCCGCGTGCAGGTTCAAACCCTCCAGGAGCAACATCGGAAAGAACAGGTACGCCTGCCGTCGCGCCAGCCACCGACCGAACCCCCGGGTGCCCAGTGCCTGCTCGTACGTCCACACCAGGGCGCCCGCGCCGACGTCCGGATCCTCGTCCTCGTGGTTCGGGTTGGCGTGGTGCCGGTTGTGCTTGTCGACCCACCAGCCGTAGCTGAGCCCCACCGCCGCGTTGCCGGCGACCAACCCGACCAGCTCGCTGGGAAGGCGACGACGGAACATCTGACGGTGTCCCGCGTCGTGGCCCAGGAACGCGACCTGGGTGGTGGCCACCGCCAGCACGACGGCGAGCGCCACCTGCCACCACGAGTCGCCGACGAGGACCACGGCGACCCAGCCGGCCACGAACGCGCCCAGGGTGAGCACGATCCGGGCGACGTACGAGGCGGGCCGCCGCTCCAGCAGACCGGCTTGACTGACCCGTCGGGACAACTGCGCGTAGTCACTACCCCGCCGTCGTGCGGGCCGTTCCGCCACCGCTCCGAGCGCCATCGCTGCTCCCCGCTTCATGTGGATCGGACCGGACGGTCCGGGCTTACCGTCAACCCTGCCCCAAAAAGTTGCGCTGAGTAACCCTGGGAACCCCCGTACGGGGGGTAGGGCGAGCCCTACCCCCGACCTCGACTCAGCCCAGCCGGGCCACCGCGGCGCGCAGTCGGGCCAGGTCACGCCGCCGCCGCTCATAGCTCGCGGCCAACCCGATCAACGCCAACCCGCCGACGCCCAGGTAGATCCACCGGGGCAGCAGGTCCCACCCGCGGGCCAGCTCGTGCAGCGCCAGGGCCGCCAGCACCGCACCTCCGACCAGCACGGGCGCCTGCCAGCGACGGCGGGCCCCGGCCAACACTATGCCCAGCGCCGCCGCCCCGAGCAGCAACCGCCGCCACGGCTGCGGGTCCGGCCCGGCGAGCACCGACACCAGGCTCGGCACGAGCGCCGCGACGAGCCCCGGACCGAGCGCCGGCCAACTGGTCAGCCCCGGCCGGCTCCGCATCGCCACCAGCCCCGCCCCGACGGCGAGCGCCGCCGCCGGCAGGGTGTACGCCTCCAGCACGGTCACCCCGCCCGCCGCGAGCAGCACCCACGCCCCGAGCAGCTCGCTGCCGGCGGCGACGGCCGCGAACCGCCACCGGCGACCGGCCGGCTCGCCCCGCCGCAGCAGCCGCAGCGCCACGGCCACCCCCCACAGCACGCAGACGGTCGCGAGATGCCGGGCCGACTCGACGGCGAGCACCGCCGCCACCAGCGCCACCGCCTGCGCGGCGGCATCCAGCACCCGGCCGACGACCACCCGCCGGCCGCTCGCGGCGGCAACGGCGAGGACCAGCACGGCCACCCCCAACAGCGGGTACGCCGCCGCCCGCACCGGCAGCCCGCCGGCGAGCGTCGCCGACACCGCCAACGCGCACGCCGCCCCCACCGCCGCGACGCTGCCGGCGACGCGGACCCCGGCCACCCGCGCCCCGACACCGATGACCACGGCCGCCACGACGAGCGTGCCCTCGGCCACGAGCGTGCCGGACCGGGTGGCCAGGAACCCCGTCACCCCGGCCACGGCCAGCACCGCCCCCGTCGGTACGACGAGCGACGCGAGCGCCCACCGGGGCGTCAGCAGCGCGGCGAGCAGCAGCGCGGACACCCCGGCGAGCAGGGCGGCGGCCGGCAACACCGGCCAGGGCGCGCCCACCGCGACGAGCAGCACCGGCAGCGCGGCACCGGCGAACGGCACAGCCGCCAGCACGGGTGGGCGTACCCGCCAACCCGCCAGCGCCGCCGCCACCGCCAGCGTGACGAGCGCCAGCCCGGCGGGGAGCAGCCCACGGTCGGCGACGACGGTCGGCGCGCCGGACCGGACCGGCCCGGGGATGCCGTACGGCGCGACCAGCGCGCCCCACACCGCCGGCAACGCGGCCAGCACCGCGACCACCGCCAGCACCCCACCCGCCGCCACCAGGACGCCCGACGCGCCGACCACCGACGGCCCCCCGACCGCCGGCTGTTCCCCCGGCCCGGCCGGCTCGCCACCGGTCGTCGACAGGCCATCCCAACGGGCGACGAGCACGACACCGAGCGCCGCCAGCGCGGCGTACAACGTCACCGGCTCGTCCCCCGCCGCCAGCAGCGGCGCGACCCCGGCCGCCAGCGCGGCGACCACCGAGCCCGTCACCGCGTACCCGATGAGGTCGGCCCGGCGGCGACGCACCGCGAGCACCGCGACCAGCGAGAGCCCGGCGACGGCCAGGGCCGCGCGGGCCTGCCACCACGGCGGCGCGCCGGCCGCGAACACCGCCGCCGCGGCGACGCCGGGCAGCGCGAGCTGCGCGACCAGCACACCCATACCCGCCACCCGGTGGTACGCACCGACCCCCCGCCGCGACGCCACCGCCACCCCGAGCACCCCGGTGGTGCCCAACGCCACCGTCACGCCGACCGGATCGGCGAGCGCCACCAGCAGCGCGTGCCCGAGCAGGACCGCGCCACCGGACGCCCAGCCGAGCAGGATCGCCGGTCGGGTCGCCGGACGGGCCAGCACGGCGAGCAGCAGCACGGACCCACCCACCAGGTCCACGGCCACCACCGTCGCCCACGACACCGTCCAGCCGACCGGGACGGCGAGCAGCACCGCCACCGCGCCGGCCGAGGCGAGCACCGCCCACAGGCGTCGGGGCAACAGCGACACGGTCGCGGCCAGCGCCAGTGCCACGGCGGGCGCCACCTGCCAACCCCAACTCAGGTCCGGCCCCCAACCGGCCCCGTGCCACGGTGGCAGCGACCGGGCGGCGGCGGCCACCGCCAACGCGCCGGTGATCAGCACCGTGATCTGCGCCGTGCCGGCGGCGACCAGCAGCGCGCCGGCACGCGGCCCGGCACGCCAACCGGTGGGCAGCAACCGCACCACCCCCGCCAGCACGAGCGCCACCGTCGACGCCGCGAGCAGCAGCAGCGACGGACGCAGCTCGCCCACCGGGCGCAGCAGCGCGGCGGCGAGCACCGGAACGAGCAGCCCCGCGGCCACCGCCCGCAGCGCCGCGCCGCCGACCAGCCACGCCGCGCCGACCCCCGTCACCGCGACCAGCAGCAACGGCGCCCCGGCCAGCAGCGGCGTACCCGCCGCCCGCCCCAGCAGCAACGGCACCAGCGCACACGCGGCGGCGGCGACCAGCGCACCGACGTGACCCACCCCGGCGAGCACCCGACCGGCGAGCCGCCCGCCTGCCACCCCGTCGCGCAGCGCGACCAGCACCCCCAGATCGAGCAGGGCCACCCCGAGCAACACCAGCGCCCAGCCGTCCGCGCCGACCTCGGCCTCCACCGCGAGCAGCGGCAGCACCGGCTGGGCCGCCACCAGCGCGGTGAACCAGGGCCCGGCCAACCCGCTGAGCCGCCCGTACGCGACGGCGACCACCGCGCTGACCCCCCCGACCAGCGCGGCGTACCGGGTCCCCGGCCAAGCGGACACCCCGGCCAGGTCCACCGACCAGGCGGCGTACCCGTCGAGCAACACCAGCAGCAGGCCCACCGCGGCGAACGTCTCCGCCGTCCCCCGTAGACCCCGCCGGACCACCAGCAGCGGGACGGCCAGGACCAGGGCCGTGACCGCCGCCAGGATCAACGCCCGGCCACCGACCCCCACCGCCGCCCAGGCCACCGCCGTGAAGACCACCGCCGCCGTACCGAGCAGCAGTCCACCCAGGACGAACAGCAGCCCCTGGACGGTCCGCGTCGAGGTCTCCGCCACGCCGGGTGCCGGCGTAGCCACCGCTGGCGTCGGCGCTGCCAGCGGCGTCGCCGGCACGACCGGAGTCGGCGCCGCCCGCTGTGCCCGCACGACGGCGGCCAGCTCGGCGCGCCGCCGCGAGGTCGCCGTCAGCAACCCCGCCAACTCGGTGTACGTCCGGCGCGCCCGCTCGACCTCGGGTTCGAGCCGAGCCACCTCGCGGCTCAGTCGGACCACCTCGGCCGCCGTCGGGTCCGGTGGGCGATGGCAACCGGCGCAACCGGCGCTCAGATCAGCCGGGCCGCCGCAGGCGGGGCAGGGATAGCGGGTGTCGTCCACCCGGTCATCATCGAGAACCCGGTGGGGTACGGCCCAGAGTAGGCGTACCTACGGTCGGGTGTGGTCGTGGACCCAGGCCGCGTACCCGGGGTTCCCGCTCTCCACCCTGGACACCAGGATCTCCGGAACCTCGTACGGGTGGCTGGCCCGGATCTGGTCCACCAGCGCGGCCAACCGGTCCGGCGCGGTCTTGAACTGCACGGACCACTCGGTGCTGGTCTCCACTCCAGAACGCCACCAGTAGGTGCTGTCCACCTGACCGCCGACCTGGGCACAGGCGGCGAGCCGCCCGGCGACGGCCGCCGCCGCCAACACGTCCGCGACCGAACGCGCATCCACCACCGTCGTCACCACGCAGATCTGGTCCACGAGCGCACCCTACGCGGCAACCTCTCGGTTAGCGGCGATCCACGTGTCGATCTGCGCCCACCAGTCGAAGAGCCAGTCGATGCGCTGCTGCCGCTCGGTCGGCACCTCCTCCGGCGGCACCGACCAGAACCGCATCACAATCCGCTTGTCCATGGGCAGTTCCCGCCACACGTCGCCGATGGTGAGCATCTGGTCCAGACCGGTGTGGGCAACGAAGATGACCCCGGCGTCCGGTGCGGCGTCCAACGCGGCGAGCACCCCACCGGGCTGCGGGGCGAGCACGTGGCGCATCCGTTCGGCACGCCTCGCCATGCGTTCCAGCCCGAGCGAGCGGAGCCGGGCGATAGCGCGCAGCCGCCGCCTCGGGGTGAAGTTGCCGCCCTCCGGGAAGATCACGAAGGCGTCGTTGTCGTCCAGGCCGGTGGCCAGGTGCCCAACCTGGCGTACGGTCTTCTCGCCACGCTCCGCCGTGGGCGCGATGAACCGGTTGGGCAACCTGTTGAGCAGCACGTCGATCGCCGGGTCCCACTGGAGGCTGTCCTTGAGGACGATCCGCGGCTCCCGCTTGAACCAGTTGACCAGCCCGTGGATCAGGATGAACGAGTCGCCCGGCCCGGCGTGCCGGCACAGCACCAGCTCGGGCCGGCCGGGCAGGGCAGTGTCCGGGTCGGTGCCGACCACGTCGATGGTCAGCCGCAGCGACCAGCGGGCCTGCCAGAACAGCACCCGCAGGAACCAGCCGGCCAGCACGTAGTGCGCGCGCTGGAAGGCCGGCGACCGGCTGCGCCAGCCGAAGCCGGAGGCGAGCCAGAGGACGAACAGGGCGAGCAGCGCGGCTGCGTCCCAGACCAGGTAGACACAGCCGATCCAGAGCAGCCGCAGGGGACGCAGCCGGCCCGGGACCAGCGGTGAGGCAGCCGCGGCCAGCAGCGCCCAGACCGGCAGCGTGCCCACCACGACGACTGCGAGCAGCACCACGCCGGGAGCGATCAGCAGCCGCCGCAACCACCTGGGAGGAAGCGGCATCAGCGTTCCACGTGGGCGGCGAGGTAGCGGCGGGAAGCGGTGTACGCCCGGCTGATCCGACGGCCCACCGCCGCCATGTCCCGGTACGCCCACGGCGCGTCGTCGCGCGGATTCAGCCCACCGGTCGGGAGGACATGCACCTCCACCCCCTCGGGCAGCGCGGCCATCTCCCGGAAGAAACGGTGCCGGCGGGAGATCTCGAACGCCACCTGCGCGATCTCCCACGGCCGCCGGGGCGGCGTCAGCTCCCGTTCGATCCGGCCCACCTGGAGTACGAAGACCTGACTCGCGCCCGCGGCCACCGCCTCGCCGATCGGGATGGAGTTGACGATGCCACCGTCGATGTAGTGCGCGCCGTCGATCTCCATGGGCGGGAGCAGGCCCGGCACCGACGCCGACGCCAACACCGCCGGCACGACCGGACCGCTGGTGAACCAGTGCTCGGCGGCCCGCTCAATGTGGGCGGCGCAGCAGCGGAACGGCACCCGCAGGTCGGCGAAGGTGGTGTCCACGCCCAGCTCGGATTCGAGCAGCCGGCGCAGCGGCCGGGGCGAGTGCAGATGGGTACGGGCGGCGAAGCGGCGCAGTTGCCGGGCGACCGAATCGCCGTACACCTCGCTGGCCTCGGGTGACGCCCACAGCCGGACCAGCCGGTCGGTCACCGCCTCGGACGGGTCGGCGGCGACCAGCGCGCCGTTGACGGCGCCGATCGACGTGCCGAGCACCATGTCGGGCTGGATGCCGGCGCGGAACAGGGCGCGCAGCATGCCCACCTCGACGGCGCCGAGCACCCCGCCGCCGCCGAGTACGAACGCCACCGGTCCCGGAGCCATGTCCTCATCCTGGCACGGGCCCGCAGCCCACCCACGGGCCGCCGCCACCGGACGGTCGGCGCACCCCAGCCACCGTCCGCCGACGATCCCTACCGTCGGCGTTGACAGGGTGGACACATTCGCGCAACCTGATACCGCTCCCACCCCGAGGGCAGGTGCGATCCGTGAAGGCAGCATTGCATCCGGGCCGCTTGCTGGCCCGCAGGTACCGACTCATCGACCAGATCGGTGCCGGCGGCATGTCGGTCATCTGGCGCGCGCGGGACGAGGTGCTCGACCGCTTCGTGGCGCTCAAGGTGCTCGCCGCCTCGCTGGCCGCCGACGCGCGGTTCCGCGACATGGTGCGGGAGGAGGCGCGCGCCGCCGCCCAGTTGGTGCACCCGCACGTCACCTCGGTGCACGACTACGGCGAGACGGTCGACCCGGACGGCTCGATCACCTCGTTCGTCGTGATGGAGCTGCTCAGCGGCGAGGAGTTGGAGCTACGCCTCACCGAGGGGCCGCTGCCGTGGCCCGAGGCCGTCGAGGTGGGTGCCCAGGTCGCCGACGCGCTGGCCGCCGCGCACCGGCTGGGCATCGTGCACCGGGACATCACCCCGGCCAACGTCATGATGACGGCGATGGGGGTGAAGGTCCTCGACTTCGGCATCGCCACCCGGATCGGCGCACCGGACGAGGACGAGGACGGCGGCACGTTCGGCACCCCGGCGTACGTCGCCCCGGAACGCCTCGACGGCGCGCCTGCCCAGCCGGCCACCGACGTCTACTCGCTCGGCGTCCTGCTGTACGAGGCGTTGACCGGGCGGGTGCCGTACCCGGCGGACACCTGGGAACAGCTCAGCGCCGCGCTCGCCGGCGGCCCCGCGCCGACGCTGGCCGGCGTGCCGGATCTGCCCATCGAGGTCGCCCGGATCTGTCTACGCAGCCTCGCCCGCGACCCGGCCGACCGGCCGACGGCCCGGCAGGTCGCCACCGTGCTGCGCGGCCACCTGCTGACGCCCGACCCGCCGACCGCCACGATCGCGGTGCCGGTCCCGCCCCTGTCGGGTCCGTTGCCGCAGCCGACCGTCGCTCCGGCCGCGCGGGCCGGCGTCGTGACGGTGGTACGCGTCGACGACGTGGCCCGGCCGATGACGTCGCCGGGCGGCGGTACCGGCCGGTCGTTCCGACGTCCGGCGCTGCTCCTGATCCCGGTGGTCCTGGCCGTCGCCGTAGCGCTGGCCGGGGTGGCCCTGCTCCCCGACGACCAGCCGCGTCGCCAGGTGCAGCCCAGTGCCGGCCCGGCGACGCCCGCACCCAGCGGGCCGCCGACCGATCCGCCCGCCAGCGCACCGTTCCAACCGGCGCCGGCGAAATCGTCGGCGCCGCCCAGCGTCGCGTCCACCGCCGGGCCGGGCACCCTCGCCGAAGCTGGCATCCGCGTCAACGCGCTTGTCGACGCCGGGGTGCGCGATGGGGAAATCCGTAGCGATGTCGGCCTCGACCTGCGCCAGTCGCTGGGCAACCTGCTCGTCGCCGTCAGCTCCGGCCGGGACGAGCTGGCACCATCGGTGGCGCGGCTGCGGGCGAAGGTCGCCGTCCGGCTCGGCGAGGGAGCGATCAGCCCGGCGTACGCGCAGCGGCTCGACGCCGCGATCGCCGAACTAGGCGCGGCACGTGTCTGACCCGGGGCGAGGCGGTCAGCGGACCGCGACGGTGGCCGTGCGCCGCACGTCGGGCCGGCCGAGGGCGAAGCGCTGGTAGACCTCCTCGTAGCCGTACGCCATCCGCTCGACCGAGAAGTTCTCGGCGACGTGCGCCACGCAGTCGCGCGGGTCCAACTCCCGCGCGGCCAGCAGCGCGGCGGGCAACTCCGCAGGCCCTCGGCAGATCAGCCCGGTCAGTCCGGGTCGCACCAGTTCCGGCACCGCGCCCCGGTCCAGGGCGACCACCGGCGTACCGGTCGCCATCGCCTCCAGCATCACCATGCCGAACGGCTCGTCCCACTGGATCGGCATGACCAGGCAGCGGGCGTCGACGAGCATCCGCAGGGTCTCGGCACGGTCGGCGTTCAGGACGACCGTCACGTCCTCGTCGAGAAGCGGCTCGACGACCTGCTCGTAGTAGCGCCGCTCGGCCGGCTCGTTGCACTTGCCGGCCAGCAGCAGTGGTAGGCCCGCCTCCCGGCAGGCGCGGATGGCGACGTCCGGGCCCTTGTCCGGGCTGAACCGGGCCAGCCACAGCACCGGACCGGGGCCCGGCTCGCTCTTGCGCGGAAAGCCCCGCAGATCCAGCGCGTTGTGCACGGTGCCGGCCCAGGGCAGGCCCGTGTTGAGTCGACGCTGGGCGTGCGAGATGGCCACCAGGGCTACGTTCTCGTCGGCGTCGCCGAGCACGTCGCCGTACTCCCCCACCGGGTTGCCGTGCACGGTCGCCACCGTCGGCACCGACCGACGGCCGGCCACCAGCGGGCCGATCGTGCTGTGGTCGTGGATCACGTCGAAGTCGGCCGGCGTGATCAGGCGGTTCACCCGGGCCAGGTGCGCCAGCTCCGGCAGGGACTCGCCGAGTCGTTCGTACTGCACCTCCGCCACGGTGGAGACGAAGCCGCTGGCGGCGGTGCCATGGTGATCACCGGCACCGAACAGCGTCAGCGCGTGACCGTGCGCGGTCAACGCGTCCACCAGGCCGGCCACCACCTGTTCCAGGCCGCCGTAGCCGGGCGGCGGCACGGACAGCCAGGGCGGGACCACCATCGCGATGCGCAACGACCGCTCCGGTGAGCGGTCGGCGGGCGGGTGGTTCACGGCCACGAGTCCTCCTCGTTGGTCCCCCGGTCGGCATGGTTCGCGGCGGGTTCCCCCCGCGACCACCGATAAACCGGACAAGACGGACGCTCACCCGCCGACCAGGAGTTGGTCGTGCACGACCCGCACACCCGGCGTGGACCACGCCACCCGCTCCACCTGGTCCCGTTCCCACCACGAGCGGACCACCCCGGCGAGGACCAGCGTGTCACCGTCCACCTCCACCGTCACCCGTTCGCCGCCGAGCGTCCGCGCCAGCGCGCGCTGGACGTCCCGCCGTGTCCGCTCGTCCGGCGGCGGCGTCGACGGTCGCACCTCGACGAGGTTCGTGACTCCCCGTACGCCGTCCAGGCGGCGCAGCTCCCCCTCGGCGGCGCGCCGCTGCCAGCCGAACTCGACCTCACCGCGCAGCATCAACCAGCCGTTGGCCACACTGACGTCCAGCCGCTCGGCGGGCACGAAACTGTCCCATTCGAGGGCGCGGGACGCCGCGAGGGCGATGTCACCGTCGGTACGCCCCGGCGTCCCCGGAAGTCGTACCTCGATCTCGTCGGCCACCGCGCGTACGCCCCGGACCCGCTGGGCGCACCGGGCGGCCGCCCAGCCACGGGCAGCGCCGTCGACGTACCCGGTGAGGGTGACCACTCCCCGGTCGACGATCACCCCGATCTCGTTCGGCGACACCTGCGGATCCCAGGCCAGCTCGGCCAGGACGTCCCGCTGGATCCGCTGGTCGTCCTCGACGTCCACCGCGCTCATCGGCCTACCCCCGTACGCTCGCCGGCTCGCCCGCCGAGCCTTCCGGGCACACGGGTGACGGCGGTTCACCCGAACAGGGTGAACCGCCGTGGAAAAAAGCGGCGGGTGGCGGAGCCAACCCCCTTGGCTCCGCCACCCGCCGCCGGAGGGAGGCAGGTTCTGTGGCCGGTCAGGACGTCTCGGTGAGCGTCACCGTCACCGTCTTCTCGGCCCCGTTGCGCTTGAAGTGCAGCTCGACCCGGTCACCGACCTTGCCGGCCTGCACCGCGCCCACCAGATCGTCGGAGTCGTTGATCGCCTTGTCGCCGAAGCGGGTGACGACGTCGCCCTGCTGGAGGCCGGCCTTCTCGGCGGGGCTGCCCGGGGTGACCGAGGCGACCAACGCGCCGCCGCCCTCGGCCTGGTTGACACCGACCCCGAGCGACGGGTGGCTGACCTTCTCGCCGCGCTGGAGCTTGCCCGCCACGTCCTTGGCCTTGTTGCTCGGGATGGCGAAGCCGACGCCGATGTTGCCGGTGCTCTGCCCGGAGGTGGCGATGGCGGTGTTGACGCCGATCACCTCACCCCGGGTGTTGACCAGCGCGCCACCGGAGTTGCCGGGGTTGATCGGCGCGTCGGTCTGGAGCAGCCCGGAGATCGAGCTGACGGCCTGGCCCTGCTGGCGCGGGTCCTGCTGCTGGCCCTCGCCGGCCCGGATGGTGCGGTCCCGGGCGCTGAGGATGCCAGCGGTCACCGAGCCCTGGAGGCCGAGCGGGCTACCCAGCGCGAGGACCTGATCGCCGACCTGCATGGCGTCGCTGTCGCCGAACTTCGCCGGCTTGAGGTCGCTCACCCCGTTGGCCTTGACCACGGCCAGGTCGGTCTTCGGGTCGGTGCCGACGATCTTCGCCTGGACGTTCCTGCCGTCGGCGAAGACCACCTGCACGGTGTCCCCGCTCGCGGAGGCGACCACGTGGTTGTTGGTGAGCACGTAGCCGTCGGAGGTGAGCACCACGCCGGAGCCCTCACCGCTGTCGGTGGCGATGGAGACGACGCTGTCCTGTACGGCGGCGGCGATCTTCGGCAGGTCCGCGCTGTTGAGCACCGGCGCTGCCGTGTAGGTGCGGGTGACGCCGCCACGGTCACCGTCAAGGGCGAGCGCGAGCGCCCCACCGGCCACGCCGGAGCCGAGCATCAGGGCGAACACCGCGACGCCGGCGCCGGCGAACTTGGCGATCCGGCCCGGCCGGGGCCCGGAACCGGGCGGCGTGGCCTGCGGGCCCCAGGGCGGCACGGGCTGTCCCGGGTGCTGCGCGTGCTGTCCGGGGTGCTGCGCGTGCTGTCCGGGGTGCTGCGCGTGCTGGGCGTGCTGACCCGGGTGCTGCGGGTAGGCCCCGCCCGGCTGGCCCCCGCCGGCCCAGCCGGACTGCTGGCCCGCGTACCAGGGGGCACCCGGATAGCGACCGTCGGTCGGCTGCGGGTAGCCGTGCTGGCCGGGCGCCGGGTGGCCGGAGACCGGGTACGGCGGCGCGGACGCGCCGGCGGTCGGCGGCTCGTACCCGGTGGGCTGGCCGGCGGCCGGCTGGTACCCGGCGGTCGGCGGCTCGTACCCGGTGGGCTGCGTACCGGTCGGCGGCTCGTACCCGGTGGGCTGCGTACCGGTCGGCGGCTCGTACCCGGCGGGCTGCGCGGCGGTCGACGGCTCGTACCCGGTGGGCTGGCCGACGTGCGCGACGGGCGCGGTCGGCGCGTCGTCGGCGGCCGGGATGGCGGCGGTCGGCGTCGCGTCCCCGTGGGCCGCAAGGGAGGTGGTCGGAGAGTCGGACTGCGCGCGCTCGTCGCGCGGCAGCTCGGCGGTGGGGTGCGACGGCTCGGCGTCGGTGGGGGCCGGCCGGCGCTGCGGGTCGGACTCGAACTCGGTCATGTCCCTACCTTCTCCCCCGGCACTGCGATGAAGCTGGAACCGTCCTGGAAGTTGGCTGAAAGTCACTCGCCGCTCTCCTCGGTCGATGGCAGCAGCGGCAGCCGGACCCGGAAGGTCGCCCCACCACCTGGCGTCTCCGCCACCTCGACCGAACCGTGGTGGGCGGTCACCAGGGCCGCCACGATGGCCAGGCCGAGGCCCGTACCGGTGTTGCCGTCGGCGCGTCGGGTCCGCGCCGCGTCGGCGCGGTAGAACCGCTCGAACACCCGCTCGGCCTGCTCCGGGGAGAGCCCCGGGCCGGTGTCCGCCACCTCGATGATGGCGAGGTTGCCCGTCTCGGCGCGCAGGCGCAGGCGGATCTCGGCGTCCGGTGGGGTGTGGGTGAGGGCGTTGGTGACGAGGTTGCCGATGACCTGGCGCAGACGCGCGTCGTCGGCGAAGACGACGAGCGGACCCGATCCGGGCTCGATGTCCAGATCGATCCGCCGGTCCGGGGCCATCGCGCGGGCCGCCTGCACCGCGTCGGAGGCGAGCACCGGCAGCTCCACCGGGGCCAGCGAGAGCGGGCGTTCCCGGTCCAGCCGGGCCAGCAGCAGCAGGTCCTCCACCAGCAGACCCATCCGGGCGGCCTCGTCCTCGATCCGGCGCAGCAGGCCGGCGGTCTGCTCCGGCGCACGGGCCGCGCCCTGCCGGTACAGCTCGGCGAAGCCGCGGATGGTGGTCAGCGGGGTCCGCAGCTCGTGCGAGGCGTCCGCCACGAACTGCCGCATCCGCTCCTCGGAGCGCCGGGCCCGCGCCTCGGACGTCTGGGCGGCGGCCGCCGCGTCCCGGGCGCTGCTCTCGGCCGAACGGGCGGCCGTCTCGGACGCCGCGCGAGCGGTGAACGCCGCCTCGATTTGGGTGAGCATCGCGTTCAGAGCGCGGGACAACCGCCCCAGCTCGGAGGTCGGATGCTCCTGGCCCTGTTCGGGGTCGGGCACCCGGCGGGTGAGGTCGCCACCGGCGATGGCGGCGGCGGTCTGTTCGATCTCGACGAGGGGCTTGAGGCTGGTCCGGACGATCGCCGCGCCGACCGACGCCAGCATGATCAGCACCGCGCCACCGACCAGGAGGTCTATCCAGACGAGTTGCTTGACCGCCCGGTCCACGTCGGTCAGCGGCTGACCCACGGCCAGCACGGAGCCGTCCGGCTGGGGGGCGTAGTACACCCGCCAGCGGGTGTAGCCGTTGTGGGCCAGGACGGTCTGCGGCTCGCCCTCCTCCGCCTCGAAACCCGCGCGGCTGGTGGGGAACGCGGGCAGTTGGTCGGGGTCGTAGCTGAGACGGTCGTATTTGGGCTGGTACACCTGCTGCTCGTCGGCCACGATGACGACGTAGTCGCTGGGCAGCATCGCGCCGACCTCGCCGCTGCGCAGCTTCGGAAGCAACTGGCCGAGGCCCTGGGCGGTCGACCTGACCTGCCCGTCGACTTGGCCCTGCAGGTAGTTGCGCAGGAAGTAGGCGGTCAGCGAGCTGATCACCAGCAACGCGACGGCGACCAGCGTGAGCACCGAGGTGACCAGCTTCAGCCGCAGCGGCACGCCGCGGACCCGCTCCTTCGCCTGCTGGACCGGGTTCACGCCGCCGGCTTGCGCAGCACGTACCCCACGCCCCGGAGGGTGTGGATCAACCGGGGCTGCCCGGTGTCCACCTTGCGGCGCAGGTAGGAGATGTAGGACTCGACGATGTTGTCGTCGCCCCGGAAGTCGTAGTTCCAGACGTGGTCGAGGATCTGCGCCTTGGACAGCACCCGGTTGGCGTTGAGCATCAGGTAGCGCAGCAGCTTGAACTCGGTCGGCGAGAGCTGCACCCGCTGCCCGGCGCGGTGCACCTCGTGGGTCTCCTCGTCCAGCTCCAGATCGGCGAAGGTGAGCCGGGACGGGGTCTGCTCGCCGGTGGTGGTGCGACGCAGCACGGCGCGAATCCGGGCGGTCAACTCCTCCAGGCTGAACGGCTTGGTGACGTAGTCGTCGCCGCCCAGGGTGAGCCCGCGGATCTTGTCGTCGGTGGCGTCCCGCGCGGTCAGGAAGACCACCGGGGTACGCGTACCGCCCTCGCGCAGCATCCGGATGACCTCGAAGCCGTCCAGGTCCGGCAGCATCACGTCGAGCACGACGAGGTCGGGCCGGTGGTCCTTGGCGGCGTTCAGGGCCGCGCTGCCGCTGGTCGCGGTGGCCACGTCGAAGCCCGCGAAGCGCAGGCTCGCGGAGAGCAGTTCGAGGATGTTGGGGTCGTCCTCGACGACGAGAAGTCGCGCCTCGGTCTGGGTAGCGGCCATGGGCCCAATCATCGGTGAACTCACTGCACCGGCGCTGGACGCTTCCTGGAAAAATCCTGTGAGTCGCGGACGGTCAGCGCAGCAGCCGCCGCAGCCCGTCCAGGGCCCCGTCGAGCAGCCGGATCGCCGTGCGCAGTTGAGTGTCGCTGAATTGCCGCCCGCGCGCCAGGCGGCTCACCTCGCCGGTGAACGAGGCCAGCCGCTGATCGAACTCGTCGAGCAGGGCGGCGCGTGGCGCGTCGGGCGGTGGCGGTCGGTGCGACGACGCGGAGGGTGCCCACCGCGTCCGCCGGGTCTGCCGGGCGGCCTCGCTCAGCTCCCGCTTGAGGTCCCGCGTCGAGCCGCGCACCTCGCTGCGGATCTCGCCGGCCAGGGTGGAGAGGTCCGCCACCGAGGCCGCGATGTCCGCCTCCAACGCGGCCAGCTCACCGGCGCGTTGACGCAGCTCGTCGAGGCCGGCGTCGGTGATGGCGTACGTCTTGCGCCCGCCGGCGGCGGTGTGGCTGACCAGCCCTTCGGCCTCCAACCGTTGCAGCCGGGGATAGATGGTGCCGGCGCTGGGCGCGTAGAGACCCAGGAACCGGTCCTCCAGGAGGCGGATCAGCTCGTAGCCGTGCTTGGGACCGTCGTCCAGGAGCTTGAGCAGGTAGAGCCGGAGCCGTCCGTGGCTGAACACGGCGGTCACGGCAGCTCCTCGGAATCGTCGTCGACCGCTCGGGCGAGCAGCGCGATGCTGCCCGAGGTCGCGGAGGCCCAGAGCTTACCGTCACCGCTGCCGAGCACCCCCTCGCTACTCGGCAGCGGATATGTCGAGCTGCGTACCTGCGGGAAGCCGCTGGTGATCCGGCCAGCGGCGGTGTTCAGCCGGACGGAGAGGTCGCTGTCCTCGCGGACCCGGACGGTGATGCTGCCGGAGATCGTGGTGAGCCGGATGTCGCTGCCCCGTCGCCCACCGAGGTCACAGGTGATGGCACCGGAGACGGTCTGCGCCCGCACCCGCTCGGCGGCGCTGTCGGCGAGGATCACCTCCCCGGAGACGGTCTCCAGGGTGAGATCGCCGCGCACCCCGAGCGCCTCCACCGGCCCCGAGGTGAGCTTCGCGAAGGTGGTGCCGCGCAGCCCCATGAGGGTGATCTGGCCGGCGGCGAGGTCGACGGTGGTCTGCCGGCGCAGCCCGGAGACGACCACTGAGCCCGCCCCCAGGCCCAGATCGGCGAGGACGTCGGCGGGGACGGCAACCGACACGTCCACCCGGGGGAAGCGGTGGATCGCCCGGAGGCCGCGCAGGAAACCCGGCCAGCCCCATTCGCGCTCCTGGCGGATGCTGAGGCGGCCGTCGGAGTGGTCGATCAGGACGGGTCGACGGCCGATCTCGGTGATGTCGATCCGGGCCGGCCCGTCGGTAGCGACCACGTTGAGCCGTCCGCTGACGAGGCGGACGTCCAGCCGGGTGACCGGACCGTCCAGGGTGAGCCGCTGCGGCGTCTCGACCGTCCATCCGGCCATGGCTGTGCTCCTCTCGACGGCACGGAGCGTGCCTCTCGAGAAGACAGTAACGCGATACATCGCGATACGACAAGACTGTCGCGAGACGTTGTGCAGCGGCACCCGCCAAGACCCGCGCAGCTTCCCGGATGTTGCTGCCTCCGGCGCCCGGGAGGCAGCAAGAACCCTGTTGTTGCGCGGATCTTGACGGGCGTTCCCCCGCGCGAGCGGACGCGGCACAGCGGGCGAGGGCCGGCACAGCGGCAGGGACCGGCACAGCGGGCGAGGGCCGGTTCAGGCGGCCAGGTCCAGCTCCCGACCGGGGTTGGACGGCGCTGGGACGGCCGGGGGCAGGGTGGCGACGGGCCGCAGCCGGGTCCGCGCCGGGAGGGCCGCCACCAGGTGTACGGCCGACTCGGCGGCCCGGGCCAGCAACCGCCGGTCGGCGTCCTGCCCCGGGTGCAGCGCGGCGGCGATCGTCACCGACACCACCAGATGCCGGGCCGCGACCACCCGGGCCACCGAGCGCAGCAGGGTGTCCGCGCCGAGGAACGCGGCGACCGTGGTGCACGCCCCGGTGTCCGCGATCCGGTACCCGAGCCGCAGCGGCACCACCGGAGCACCCGCGTCGATCGCCGCCTGGAACATGGCCGGACGGAAGCCGCGCCCGGGGCGACACTCGGCCGCGCCGTTCCCGGCGCACCAGGTCGTACCCTCGGGAAAGACCGCGACCGACCGGCCGGCGCGCAGCGTGTCGGCGAGCCGGCGCACGGTGGCCGGCAGCGCGCGCGGGCGCGACCGGTCCACGAAGACCGTGCCCGCGGCGGCGGCCAGCAGCCCGACCACCGGCCACGATCGGATCTCGCGCTTCGCCACCATCCGGGTGGGCGCGACCGCCAGGACGGCGAGGATGTCCAACCACGACACGTGGTTGGCGACCAGCAGCGCGCGCCGCCGGGGCAGCCGCCCCTTGATCACCAGCCGGACGCCGAAGGCGCGCACCGTGCCACGGGCCCAGCCACGCAGCAGGGCCTGCCGCTCGGGCGCCGGCAGCACGGGCAGCAGCACCGCCACGCCCACCCCGGCCAACAGCATGACTCCCGCCGCGACCAGCCGGAGCACCCGGCGGGCCACCGACACCGTGGGCACCTCGCCGGTCGCCGGTAGACAGTCGTCGTCGCAGCCCGACGAGGGCCGCCACAGGTCGTGCGCCACGACGCTCACCGCTCGTCCCCGCCCAGGAAGTGCCGCAGGTAGCGCGGGTTCATCCGGTCGAGGGAGAAGAGCACGTAGAAGTCGGCGCACCCGAAGTCGGGGTCGTACGACGGCTCGCCGCAGATCCACGCGCCGAGTCGCAGGTAACCGCGCAGCAGCGGCGGGACCGCCACCCGGGCGCCCGGATCGGTGGCCGGGGCGGCCAGGGCGGCGGCCGGCTCGGCGAACCACGGACGCAGCGACCGGACCCGCAGCGGCGGCGGCGACAGGTGCCGGGCCTGGGCCTGCGCCCACACTCCGGCGACCGTACGACCGCCGTCGTCGACCGGCACCGAGGCGCAGCCGCCGAGCCAGCGGGAGCCGCGCAGGTGCAGGTAGCGGGTGAGCCCCGCCCACATCAGGTTGATCACCGCGCCGGAGCGGTGGTCCGGATGCACGCAGGAACGGCCCGTCTCGACGAGGTCGTCGCGCAGTGGGTCCAGCGCGGCGAGGTCGAACTCGCTCTCGGCGTACCGCCGGTCGGTACGCCCCGGCGGCAGCAGCCGGTACGTGCCGACCACCTGCCCGGTGCTGTCCTCCCGGACGATGAGGTGGTCGCAGTGGGCGTCGAAGGGGTCCACGTCCAACCCGGCCGCGCCGGGTGCGAGGGTGGCGCCCAACTCGGTGGCGAACACCTCGTGGCGCAGGCGTTGCGCGGCCGCGACCTGGGTGGGGTCGTCGGCGATCAGCAGGGTGTATCCGCTGGTCGTCAGTGGCGTGCCAGCGACATGCAGAACGGCCATGGGATCTGTGTAAGGGCCCCGGGTGCCATCGGCGGGCACCGCTGGTGTCGGACGGATGAACGCCGGCCGGCGGATGCCTGCGGGATGCCTTCGTGCGAGGCTGCGGGACGGACCGGCGACGATGCCGCTCCACGCCACACGGAGGTCACCCATGCGCGTCGAGTCCCGCTACAACGGGCCCACCGGCTCCGGCAACGGCGGGTGGAGCGCCGGCCTCTTCGCCACCGCGGCGGGGCCGGGACCGGTCGAGGTGACGCTGCGTCGGCCACCGCCACTGGAGACGGAGCTGACCCTCGTCGACGGCGAGGTCCGGGACCCGGCCGGCGACCTGGTGGCCGAGGTCCGCCCGGCCGGTGTCGTGGACGCCGTCGTACCGCCTGTCGACGCTCAGACGGCGGCGGAGGCGGCCACCCGCTACCCCGGGTTCGTCGCGCATCCGTACCCCGGGTGTTTTGTCTGTGGTCCGGGCCGGACCGACGGCTTGCGGATCTTCCCCGGACGACTGCCGGACGGCCGGACCGCCGCGCCGTTCCGCGCTCCCGAGCAGGTCGACGACGCCACCGTCTGGGCCGCGCTGGACTGCCCCGGCGGCTGGACGGTGCTCGCGTCGGACCGCCCGTACCTGCTCGGCCGGATCGCCGCCGTGGTCACGGCCCGGCCGGCGCCCGGCGACGAGTGCGTGGTGACCGGCGCGCTGATCGGTGTCGACGGCCGCAAGGCGCTGGTGCACACCAGCCTGTACGGCCCGGACGGCGCGCTGCTCGGCGCGGCTCGGGCCACCTGGATCGCCCGCTGAGGTCCGTCGTCGTCCCGGGCGTCCTTCCTGAGGAGGACCACGCCGTAGGTACTCGGGCTGATTGACCTTGTTGCTCGGTACCGTCACGCTGTGCCACGGCGTACCTCGACGCCACACGGGAGGAGAACGATGACTGACGGGCAGCGAAGCCCCACCAGCGACGGTCAGATCGTGGTGTCCGGTCTGACGAAGCAGTACAAGAACGTGCGGGCGGTGAACAACCTGTCCTTCACCGTGGCACCGGGGCGGGTGACCGGCTTCCTCGGCCCGAACGGCGCCGGCAAGACGACCACGCTGCGCATGCTGCTGAACCTGGTCACGCCGACCGGGGGCACGGCCACCATCAGCGGCCACCGCTACGCCGACCTGACCGACCCGCTGCGGCACGTCGGCGCGATCCTGGAGGCGTCCAGCGCGCACAAGGGCCGCACCGGCATCAACCACCTGCGGGTGATCTGCGCGGCGGCCGGTCTGCCCCGCACTCGGGCCGACGAGGTGCTGGAGCTGGTCGGGCTGACCCCGGCCGCGAAGCGCAAGTTCAAGGGCTACTCGCTGGGCATGAAGCAGCGGCTCGGTATCGCCGCGGCGATGCTCGGCGACCCACGGGTGCTGATCCTCGACGAGCCGGCCAACGGCCTGGACCCGGAGGGCATCCGGTGGATGCGCGGGTTCCTCAAGAACCTCGCCCACGAGGGCCGTACGGTGCTGGTCTCCAGCCACCTGCTGTCCGAGATGCAGCTCCTCGCCGACGACGTGGTGATCATCGCGGCCGGCCAGCTCGTCCGGCAGGGGCCGGTCGAGCAGGTGCTCGGGTCGATGGCGCAGGGCGCCCAGGTCCGGGTCCGCACCCCGCAGGCCGAGGCGTTGACCACCGCGCTGAAGGCGCAGTCGGCCACCGTCACCACCGACGAGCACGGCGTGCTGCTGGTGTCCGGGGTGGACGCCCCGACGATCGGCCGGGCCGCCCTGGCCGCCGGCGTGGAACTGCACGAACTGTCCACCGAACGACCCGACCTGGAACGGGTCTTCCTGGAGCTGACGGCCGGAAAGGCGGGCATCCGATGAACCTGGTCCGATCCGAGCTGCTCAAGATCCGTACCACCAACACCTGGTGGATCTTCGCGCTGATCAGCCTGCCGCTGTGGGCGCTCACGCTGCTCATCAACTGGTTGCAGGCCGACGCCCTCACCAGCACCGACCCCGCCCAGGTGGGCGATCAGGCGGACCAGTTCGCCGCGGCGGCCACTCCGGACGCGCTCTCGTCGAACCTGTTCACCACCGGGCAGTTCTTCGGGCTGCTGATCGTCATGCTGCTCGGCATCATCGTGGTGACCAGCGAGTTCTTCCACCAGACGGTCACCACCACGTTCCTCACGAGCCCGCACCGCACCGCGGTGATGCTCGCCAAGCTGGTCGCGGCGGGGGTGCTGGCGCTGCTGTTCTGGCTGGTCACCACCGTGTTCAACCTGATCGCCGGGTCGGCGGTGCTGAGCGCGGTCGGGGTGGACTCGCAACTGGGCAACGACGCGGCCTGGCGGGCCATCGGGTTGAATCTGCTCGCGTACCTGCTGTGGGCGGTGTTCGGCGTCGGCATCGGCGTGCTGATCCGCAGCCAGATCGGCGCGACTGTGACCGGCATCCTGCTCTACCTGGGCGGCTCGATCGGCGCCATCTTCGTGATCGCCATCCTGGCGGATCGCTGGGGTGACTGGATCAACAACCTGCAGCTGCTGGTGCCGTCGCTGGCCTCGTCGCTGATGGTCACCGGGGCCGACATCCCCGGCAACCCGCCGCGCTGGGCCGGCGCGGCCGTGCTGATCGGGTACGCGGTGGTCACCGGTGTGGCCGGCTCCCTGCTGATCCGCCGGCGCGACATCTCCTGACCGACCGGATTCCGGGGTGGCGGCGGCACGGCCGTCACCCCGGGGTCTGTCCGCCTGTCAGCCGCCGGGGCAGCCCCGGCCGCCGCTGATGGGTATGCACTGGGTGATCTGCGGTGCCGGCTCCTGGTCGGCGGGGACGTGCCCGATCAGCGCGCTGGTCGCCATGCCGCCCACCAACGCGACCGCCACGTAGATCAGCGCCATCCCGGCGAACGCCCCGGCGAAGTGCCGACGCCACCGCCCCTCCCCGGCCAGCCCGGCCAGCAGCAGACCGACCACCGGAAGCACCGCGTTGAGCAGGAGCCCGGTCGTCAGCAGGGCGTCGGTGGTCGCGCCGAAGGCCTTGGCTTCGGCGCACGTCGGCGTGTAGGGCTTTGAGACGCGCCGGATCAGCCCCACCACCAGCAGGAACGGCACCCCGTAGAGCCAGGCGAAGAAGAGCCCTCCGAGGCCGATCCGTTTCATGCCAGCCCCCCGAGGACGGCGCCGCAGAGCGTGAGGCTGACCACCGCGGACAGCGTCCCGGCGACCACGGCCGACGGGACGACCCGGGCGGCCAGCGCGGCCACCAGCGCCGTCACGAACATCACCCCGACGAATATCGGTGCGCCCCACACCAGCGCGACGAACGCCAGCGACTCCCCCGGCGACATGCAGCTGAACCAGGCCGCGCAGTCGTCGTCCACCGGTGTGCTCGGCACGCTCGTGGTGCCCACCGCCACGGCCGCGATGGCGGTGACGTACCAACCGGCCGCTACCCCCATGCTCCTGCCGTAGCGCCCCCGTACCCCGTGTCGATCCATGCGCCCGATCCTGGTGGAGGAGGGCCGGTCGAGATATCCGTCGGGATACTCAATCTCGCCGTACCAGCCGGCAACGATCGCCGCAGGGGTTGCCGAACTTCTGGCATCTTCTGTGAATCGGGCCACCCGACCGAGGCGGAAATGCCGGAGCGATCCGTACGGCGTAGCCTGGGAGACGTATGTCCGTTCTCCTTGATCGGTGTGACGGACACCGCGTGACACACAAACCCGCGTGAAAGAGGCGATTACCGGCCGTGTCGACCCAGCAGACTTCGCAGGAGAACCCACTGGCGGGTTTCGGCCCGAACGAGTGGATCGTCGAGGAGATGTACCAGCGCTACCTCGCCGACCCCACGAGCGTCGATTCAGCCTGGCACGACTTCTTCGCCGACTATCGACCAGCGCCCGGCGCCGCCACACCGCGCCCGGAGAGCGCCGGCAAGCCGGCCGCCGCGCCCGAGCCGGACGGCCAGCCGGAGGCCGCGGCCAAGGTGGCCCAGCCCGCCGCGAAGCCGGCCGCCGCCGCGCCGGCCAAGCCGGCCGCCGCCGCGCCCGCCCCGGTCAAGAGCGCCCCGGCGCCGGCGAAGGAGGCCCCGGCCAAGCCGGCCGCGAAGGCGCCCGTGCCGACCGCCGACGGCCCGCAGACCACGCCGCTACGGGGTGTCGCCGCGAAGATCGTCCAGAACATGGACGCCTCGCTGAGCGTGCCGACCGCGACCAGCGTGCGCGCGGTCCCGGCGAAGCTGCTGGTCGACAACCGCATCGTGATCAACAACCACCTCGCCCGTGGGCGGGGCGGCAAGGTCAGCTTCACCCACCTCGTCGGCTACGCGATGGTCCGCGCGCTGGTCGAGCACCCCGAGATGAACAACTCGTTCGCCGAGGCAAACGGCAAGCCGGCCGTGGTCCGCCCGGCGCACGTCAACCTCGGCATCGCCATCGACCTGGCCAAGCCGGACGGCAGCCGCAACCTGGTGGTCCCCTCCATCAAGGGCTGCGAGCAGATGGACTTCCGGCAGTTCTGGCAGGCGTACGAGGACGTCGTCCGGCGGGCGCGGCGCAACGAGCTGACCATGGAGGACTACTCCGGCACCACGATCTCGCTGACGAACCCGGGCGGCATCGGCACCGTGCACTCGATGCCGCGGCTCATGCAGGGGCAGAGCGCGATCATCGGCGTCGGCGCGATGGAGTACCCGGCCCCCTACCAGGGCATGTCCGAGGCCACCCTCGCCGAGCTGGCGGTCAGCAAGGTCATCACGCTGACCAGCACGTACGACCACCGGATCATCCAGGGCGCGCAGTCCGGCGAGTTCCTCAAGGTGATGCACGAGCTGATCCTCGGCGAGCGCGGCTTCTACGACCAGATCTTCACCTCGCTGCGCATCCCGTACGAGCCGGTGCGCTGGATGCGGGACGTCGCCGTCAACTCCGAGGGTCAGATCAACAAGACCGCCCGGGTGCACGAGCTGATCCACGCGTACCGCGTGCGCGGTCACCTGATGGCCGACACCGACCCGCTCGAGTTCAAGATCCGCAAGCACCCCGACCTGGACGTCCTCCAGCACGGGCTGACCCTGTGGGACCTGGACCGCGAGTTCCCGGTCAACGGCTTCGCCGGTCGGCAGCGGATGAAGCTGCGCGAGATCCTCGGCGTGCTGCGCGACTCGTACTGCCGCCGGGTCGGCATCGAGTACATGCACATCCAGGACCCGGAGGAGCGGCGCTGGATCCAGGAGCGGATCGAGCGCAAGTACGAGAAGCCGTCCGCCGACGAGCAGAAGCACGTGCTCAACCGGCTCAACGCGGCCGAGGCGTTCGAGACCTTCCTGCAGACCAAGTACGTGGGCCAGAAGCGCTTCTCGCTGGAAGGCGGCGAGTCCCTGATCCCGCTGCTCGGCGAGGTGCTGGAGTCCTCCGCCGAGAACGGCCTGGACGAGGTCGTCATCGGCATGGCCCACCGTGGCCGCCTCAACGTGCTGGCCAACATCGTCGGCAAGCCGTACGAGAAGATCTTCTCGGAGTTCGAGGGCCACCTGGACCCGCGCTCCACGCAGGGCTCCGGCGACGTGAAGTACCACCTGGGCCAGAACGGCAAGTTCACCACCCCGGACGGCGAGCACGTCGTCAAGGTGTCTCTGGTGGCCAACCCGTCACACCTGGAGGCCGTCGACCCGGTGCTGGAGGGCATCGTCCGGGCCAAGCAGGACCGGATCGACCTCAAGCTGGAGGGCTACACCGTGCTGCCGCTGGCGGTGCACGGTGACGCCGCGTTCGCCGGGCAGGGCGTGGTCGCCGAGACGCTCAACCTGTCACAGCTGCGCGGCTACCGCACGGGCGGCACCGTGCACGTGGTGGTCAACAACCAGGTCGGCTTCACCACCGCCCCGGAGTACAGCCGTTCCAGCCTCTACAGCACCGATGTGGCCCGGATGATCCAGGCGCCCATCTTCCACGTCAACGGCGACGACCCGGAGGCCGTGGTCCGGGTGGCCCGGCTGGCCTTCGAGTACCGGCAGACGTTCAACAAGGACGTCGTGATCGACATGGTCTGCTACCGCCGGCGCGGCCACAACGAGGGCGACGACCCGTCGATGTCCAACCCTCAGATGTACAAGATCATCGACTCGAAGCGTTCGGTGCGCAAGCTCTACACCGAGGAGCTGATCGGTCGCGGCGACATCACCGTGGAGGACGCGGAGGAGCTGCTGCGCGACTACCAGGCGCAACTGGAGAAGGTCTTCAAGGCCACCCGGGACGCCGCCGCCGCGCCGCGCCAGCTCAACCGGCCGCGCCGCGAGGAGGAGCCGGAGCCGGCTGTCGACACCGCCACCGACGCCGCCGTCGTCAAGGCGATCGGCGAGGCGCACGTCAACCTGCCGGAGGGCTTCACCCCGCACAAGCGCATTCAGCAGCTGCTCGACCGGCGGGCCAAGATGTCCGTCGAGGGCAACATCGACTGGGGGTACGGCGAGATCATCGCGTTCGGGGCGCTGCTGCACGACGGGGTGACCGTCCGGCTTGCCGGTCAGGACTCGCGTCGCGGCACCTTCGTCCAGCGGCACGCGTCGATCGTCGACTCCCGCACCGGGGACGACTACCTGCCGCTCAAGTCGCTCACCGGCGACGGCGAGCGCTCCCGGTTCTTCGTGCACGACTCGCTGCTCAGCGAGTACGCGGCGATGGGCTTCGAGTACGGCTACTCGGTGGAGAACATCAACGCGCTGGTCGCCTGGGAGGCCCAGTTCGGTGACTTCGTCAACGGCGCCCAGTCGGTGATCGACGAGTTCATCTCGTCCGGCGAGGTGAAGTGGGGTCAGCGCTCCGCGGTGACCCTGCTGCTGCCGCACGGCCACGAGGGCCAGGGCCCGGACCACACCTCCGGTCGGCCGGAGCGGTTCCTGCAGATGTGCGCCGAGGACAACATGCGGGTCGCCATCCCGACAACCCCGGCGAACTACTTCCACCTGCTGCGCCGCCAGGCCCTGTCGCCCAAGCGCAAGCCGCTTGTGGTGTTCACGCCCAAGTCGCTGCTGCGGCACAAGCTCTGCGTCTCCTCCGTGGAGGACTTCACCACCGGCACCTTCCAGCCGGTGCTGCGCGACACGGCCGCCCCGGCGCCGGAGGCGGTGAAGCGGGTGCTGCTCTGCTCCGGCAAGGTCTACTACGACCTGTTCCAGGCCCGGCAGGAGCGCGGCGTCACCGACACCGCGATCCTCCGGATCGAGCAGCTCTACCCGCTGCCGGTGGAGGAGATCCGCGCCGCCCTGGCGCAGTACCCGAACGCGGAGGACTTCGCCTGGGTGCAGGAGGAGCCGGCCAACCAGGGCGCCTGGTCGTTCGTGGCGCTCAACCTGCTGGAGCACCTCACCGACGTCCGGCTGCGGCGGATCTCCCGCCCGGCCGCGGCGGCCCCGGCGGTCGGCTCGGCCAAGACCCACGAGGTCGAGCAGACCGCGCTCATCGAGGCGGCGCTCCCCCGCCCGTGACCTGACCGCGCCACGCGAGCCGGGGCAGGGCCGTCGACCACGGTCCTGCCCCGGCTCGCGTCGGTCCATCCGATCACCGACCCGCCCGGCCCGCGCCGGGCCGAGCACGAGGACGTACGCCGTGTACTTCACCGACCGTGGCATCGAGGAACTGGTCGAACGCCGGGGCGACGAGCAGGTGACGCTGGAGTGGTTGGGCGAGCGCCTGCGCGACTTCGTCGACCTCAACCCGGAGTTCGAAACCCCCATCGAACGCCTGGCCACCTACCTGGCCCGCCTGGACGACCCCGACGACGAAGACGCCTAACCCCACCCCCACCCCACCCCGTTACATTGATCATGAAGTTGTGCGCGCGTGTCGTCGGCGTGTCGAGCGATAACTTCATGATCAACGGGGCACGGGCGACGGCGCGGACGACGGGGCGGGGGCGGTAGGGCGGTGGGGTGCTCGGGAGGGGCCGGGTGGGGAGGCCGGCGATCTTCTAGGGTGGGGGCGTGGCTCGCAGCGTGTACCTGACCAGCGTGGGTTCGGGCGGGGGTAAGTCGACCATCGCTCTCGGGCTGGCCGAACTGCTGTCGCGGCAGGTGGGGCGGATCGGCGTGTTCCGGCCGCTGGTCGCCGACACCGGTCCCGATCCGATCCTCGCCCTGCTCAGCGAGCGGTACCGGGTCGAGGTGCCGGTCGCCGAGCTGGCCGGGGCCACCTACGCCGAGGCGGCCGCGCTGGTCGCCGACGGCCGGCGCGAGGAGCTGATCTCCGCGATCGTGGAGCGCTACCGGGCGGTCGAGCGGCAGTGCCCGGCGGTGGTCGTGGTGGGCAGCGACTTCGACGAGCCGGGTGACCCGGCGCACCCCCGCGAGCTGGCCTTCAACGCCCGGCTGGCCACCGAGTTCGGCAGCGTGGTGATACCGGTGGTGGACGGCTACGAGCAGGAGCCGGCGGCCGTGGCGGCGGCCATGCGCGGGGCGTACCACGACCTGGCCGACCTGGGCGCGACAGTGCTCGCGGTGATCGCCAACCGGGTGCCCGGGCCGATGACGCTGCCGGAGCTGCCGGTGCCCGCGTACGCCATCCCGGAGGTGCCGAGCGTGTCGGCGCCGACGGTGGCCGAGGTGGCGGCGGCGCTCGGCGCCACCCTGCTGGCCGGGGACGATGCCGCGCTCGGGCGGGACGTGCTGGACTTCGTGGTCGGCGCGGCGCACGTGCCGACCCTGTTGGGCCACCTCACCGAGGGGGCGCTGGTGATCACCCCGGGCGACCGGGCCGACCTGCTCGTCGCCGCCAGCGCGGCCCACGTGGCCGGGCAGGTGTCGGTGGCCGGGTTGGTGCTGACCCTGGGCGAGCAGCCCGATCCCCGGGTCATGCGGCTGGTGGAGGGGTTGAACACCGGCCTGGCGGTGCTGTCCGTGCGCAGCGACAGCTACGACACGGTCGAGGCGTCCAGCCGGATCGAGGGACGGCCCAGCGTGGCCAACCCGCGCAAGGTGGAGGCCGCGCTGGGCGCGTTCGAACGCTGCGTGGACACCGACGACCTGGCCCGCCGGCTCCGGGTGAGCCGCTCGACGCGGGTCACTCCGCTGATGTTCGAGAACGAGCTGATCGACCGGGCCCGCTCGCAGCGCCGCCACCTGGTGCTTCCCGAGGGCACCGACGACCGGATCCTGCGGGCGGCGGAGATCCTGCTGCGCCGGGGCGTGGCCGACCTGACGCTGCTGGGTCGCCCCGACGACATCGCCCGGCGCACCCGCGAGCTGGGCATCGACCTCGGCGACGCGCGGCTCGTCGACCCAACGAACAGTGGGTGGCACGACGAGTTCGCCGCCGAGTACGCGCGCCTGCGCGCCCACCGGGGCGTCACCGCCGAGCTGGCGTACGACATCGTGGCCCAGCCCAACTACTTCGGCACGCTCATGGTGGCCACCGGGCATGCCGACGGCATGGTCTCCGGCGCCACGCACACGACCGCCGCCACGATCCGACCCGCCTTCGAGATCATCCGTACCGTCCCGGACGTCTCGGTGGCCTCCAGCGTCTTCTTCATGCTGTTGCGCGACCGGGTGCTGGTCTACGGCGACTGCGCGGTGAACCGCGACCCGGACGCCGCCCAGCTCGCCGACATCGCGATCTCGTCGGCCGACACCGCCGCACGGTTCGGCATCGAGCCCCGGGTGGCCATGCTGTCGTACTCCACCGGCAGCTCCGGCGCGGGCGAGGACGTGGAGAAGGTCGCCGCGGCCACCGCGCTCGTCCGGGAACGCCGGCCCGACCTGCTGGTCGAGGGGCCGATCCAGTACGACGCGGCGATCGATCCGGCGGTGGCGGCGACCAAACTGCCGGAGAGCAAGGTCGCCGGGCACGCCACGGTCTTCATCTTCCCGGACCTCAACACGGGCAACAACACGTACAAGGCGGTGCAGCGCTCGGCCGGGGCGGTCGCCGTCGGGCCGGTGATGCAGGGCCTGCGCCGGCCGGTGAACGACCTGTCCCGGGGCGCGCTGGTGCCGGACATCGTGAACACGGTGGCGATCACCGCCATCCAGGCGGCTGCCGGGGAGGCGTCATGAGTCGGGTCCTGGTGCTCAACTGTGGGTCGTCGTCGGTGAAGTGGCGGCTCTACGACGGGGACGGCACGCTCGGGCAGGGCACCGTCGAGCGGGTCGGCGAGGCCGGTGGCGGCCCGGCGGACCACGCCAGCGCGGTCCGGCAGATCCTGGACGGGCTGGACCTGACCGGGTTGACGGCCGTCGGGCACCGCGTGGTGCACGGCGGCCGGACGTTCACCGCCCCGACGCTCGTCGACGACGCGGTGCTGGCCGCGATCCGCGACCTGGTCCCGCTCGCCCCGCTGCACAACCCGGCCAACCTGGCCGGCATCGAGATGGCCCGGGCGGCCCTGCCGGACGTGCCGCAGGTCGCCGTCTTCGACACGGCGTTCCACCACACCCTGCCCGAGGCCGCCGCGACCTACGCGATCGACCGGGACACCGCCGAGCGGTACGAGATCCGCCGGTACGGCTTCCACGGCACCTCGCACGCGTACGTCTCCCGGCGTACGGCCGAGCTGTTGGACCGCCCGTACGAGCAGCTCAACACGATCACCCTGCACCTGGGCAACGGGGCCAGCGCCTGCGCGGTGGCCGGTGGCCGCAGCGTCGCCACGTCGATGGGAATGTCGCCCCTGCAAGGGCTGGTGATGGGCACCCGCAGCGGCGACCTCGACCCGACCGTCATCTTCCACCTGCGGCGCGAGGGCGGACTGTCGGTCGACGAGATCGACGACCTGCTCAACCACCGCAGCGGCCTGCTCGGCCTGAGCGGCGTCAACGACATGCGCGAGGTGCTGCAACGCCGGGCCGACGGCGACCGGGCCGCCGCCCTGGCGTTCGACGTCTACTGCCGGCGGATCACCGGGTACGTCGGGGCGTACTACGCGCTGCTCGGCCGGGTCGACGCGATCGCGTTCACGGCAGGGGTGGGCGAGCATGCCGCCGAAGTGCGGGCTGCCGCGCTGGCCGGCCTGGACCGGCTGGGCATCAGCGTGGACGACACCCGCAACGGCGGCGCGGGTGACCGGGTGATCTCACCCGACGGCGCCGAGGTGAGCGTCTGCGTCATCCGCACCGACGAGGAACGGGAGATCGCCCGGCAGACCCGCGACGTGGTGGGGAAGCTCTAGGCGAGCCAGATGACCAGGGCCACCAGCAGCACCACGACCACCGCCGCACCGACGATGAGGGGCAGCCGGGACGGCGCGTCGACCGGGCCGGCGGCTTCCGGCGTCTGGGTGAAGGCGCGGAACGCCTCGGTGTTGCCGCTGGGGTCGGTGTAGTTCTCAGCCATGCCGGTGACCCTAGCGAAACCCCGGCCGACGCACCGCCCCCACCTCCCGTGGTCGTGTCGGGTCGGGCCGGGCGGCGGAGACGACCCGACCGGGTGGCGGGCAGAGGCAGGCCGGACGGCGGGGTCGTCGCGCAGGTCTCGACGCCTACGGTGAGACAGTGGGGGCGGGACGGCTGGTCGCCGTACTGGTGACAGCGCTGCTGGCGGGGTGCGCGCCGGCCTCCGCCGTGGCCGGCGGGCCCACCGGGCCACCGGCCGCGCGCCGAGCGCCCGAGGGGTCGTACACCGTCGGCGTGCGTACGCTCATCCTCGATCCGCGCTCGGCGCGCCCCCTGCCGGTGACCGTCTGGTATCCGGCGGGCACCGACGGTGTCGCCGCCGGGCGATTCCCGGTGGTCGTCTACAGCCACGGGCTGCACAGCCGGCCCGAACTGCACGCCGAGTTGACCACCCGGTGGGCGGCGGCCGGATTCGTGGTGGCCGCGCCGGCGTACCCGCACACCCGCTCGGACGCCGCGCACTTCACCCGGGCCGACGTCCGCAACCAGCCCGCCGACGGTTGGCGGCTGATCCGGCACCTGGGACGCCTGGACCGCGACCCGGGTGATCCGCTCGCCGGCCACCTGGATCTCGCGTCGGTCGCCGCCGCCGGTCACTCGGCGGGCGGCTTCACCACCTCCGGCATGTTCACCGAGGGCCACCCGACCCGGTTGCGCGCCGGCATCGTGATCGCCGGCGGCGGACTGCCCGGCAGCTTCGCGGGGCCGAGCGCCCCGGTGCTGTTCGTGCACGGCACGGCCGACCCGGTGGTGCCCGTGACGGTCGGGCGGGCGGCGTACGCGCGCACCCGGGGCCCGGCTGCCTTCCTCAGCGTCGTCGGGCAGGGGCACGGCGAGTACCTCACGCCGGACCGTCCCGGGTTCGCACCGGTGCTGACCACGACGACCGACTTCCTGCGCTGGACCCTCTACGGCGACAGCGCGGCCGGCGCACGACTCCCCCTCGACGCCCGCACGGCGCTGACCCGCTACGAGTCACGCCCGGCCCGCTGACGTCCCCCTCGCCCGACACCCGGCCGAGCCGTCCGATCACACCTTGAGGACGTCCACGTCGTACAGCGTTATTGACGCGTCGCGGGAAGCGAGGGTCAGCCCTTCGGTGATCGCCTGTGCCACCAGCATGCGGTCGAAGGGGTCACGGTGATGTGGTGGCAGACGGCCTGCGGCGATGGCGTGGGCATGGGTCACCGGGAGTTCCCGGAAGCCCATGTCTCGTACCCGCTCCGCGAGGTCAGGTGGCCCGGCGAGTTTCCCGACGCTCTGCTTGATGGTGATCTCCCACAGGGTGACCGGGGAGAGAAAGATGTCTGGCTCGTGGCGTAGTTGGTCGAGTAGCTCGGGGCCGAGGGCCGGATCGCCGGTGATGGCCCAGAGCGCGACGTGGGTGTCCAGCAGCAGGTTCATGCGCCGATGCCGAAGTCCTCGGCGATCTCGGCGTTGGTCTGTGGTGAGTCCCAGTCGCCGGAGAGGTCCAGTTGGCCGGCGAGCGAGCCGATCGCGGTGCGGTTGGCCCGCCGGACCAGGGGTACGACCTTCGCCACCGGGGTGCCTGCCCGGTCGATGATGATCTCCTCGCCGCGTTCCACCCGTTCGATGATGCGCGACAGATGGGTCTTGGCATCATGCATGTTGTAGTGCACGGCCTCAGCCGACATGACGCAGCCTCCTCGCTTAGCTAAGCGATTAGTCTAGCCTGCTCGGCCGCCTACGTCAGCGGCCTTGCCGGCTCGGGCCGGGGGTCCGCCGCGTACGCCTCTCCGCCGGTACCGTGGCCCGATGGACGACCTCGCGCGTCGCCAGTTGGCGAGCATCGCCGAACTGGTGGAGGTGACCGGGTCGGCAGGTGTCCCGGTGTGGTTGCGCGGCGGCTGGGCGATGGACTTTTATCTCGGCGCGGTGACCCGCCCGCACGTCGACGTCGACTGGTACTGCTGGCACGAGGACGCGCACCGGCTGGCCGCGCTGCTGCTGGCCCGGGGCTGGCGTCCCGACCGGCGGATGCCGGCGGAGCGACAGCTCGACCTGTTCGCCGGTGACGTGGAGGTCAGCGTCGCGTACCTGGGCCGGGACGACAGCGGTCGGCCGACCGTGGGCACCGGCCCCTGGGCGGGCACCCCACTGCCGGCCGGGATGCTGGACGCGCCGCCCGGCCGGATCGGCTCGTTGACCGTGCCGGCGATCTCGGTGGCGGCCCAGATCGAGTTCAAGCAGATGTACCCGGTGTGGATGCCGGAGCGTCCCCGCCGTCCGAAGGACGCGGCCGACCTGGCTCGACTGCTCGCTGGGCCTCGTCGATCAGGTCCTCGTACACCCCGACCTTGAAGCCGATCAGGTCCAGGCACTGCGTGAGTCTGCCGATCTGGCTGGTGACGCGCTCGCGGTGCTCGCGCAGAAGCGCGAGCCGTTCCTCCTCGTTGCCGGCACCCGCCCGGACGAGGTCGGCGTACCGGCGCAGCGCGGGCAACGGCATGCCCGAGGCACGGAGAATGATGCAGACGGTCAGCCAGTCGACGTCGTTTTCGCTGTAGACGCGACGCCCGCCGGGCCCTCGGCGTACCGGATCGACGAAGACGCCCTCCTGCTCGTAGAAGCGGAGGGCGTGCACGCTCAGGCCGGTGCGTTCGGCGACCTGCCCGATGCTCAGACTCGCGATGTCCTCGGCCATGTCGAGCAGGGTAGCGAGGCTTGACCTAGAGCCGACTCGAGCTCCTAGGGTCCCCTGATCGTCACGACAACGCCAGGGGAGCATCGGCATGCGCTACCGCACGCTCGGCGGCACCGGCATCGAGGTGAGCACCCACTGCCTCGGGACCATGATGTTCGGTGCCGTCGGAAACCCGGACCACGACGAGTGCGTCCGCATCATCCACACCGCGATCGACAGCGGCATCAACGCCGTCGACACCGCCGACATGTACGGCCGGGGTGAGTCCGAGCAGATCGTGGGGAAGGCGCTGCGGGGGCGTCGCGACGACGTCGTCCTCGCCACCAAGGTCCACTTTCCGATGGGCGAGGGGCCTAACCAGGGCGGCAACTCGCGGCGGTGGATCCTCAAGGCGGTCGAGGGGAGCCTCCGGCGTCTGGGTACCGACTGGATCGACCTCTACCAGGTCCACCGCCCGGACCCCTCGACCGACATCGAGGAGACGCTTTCGGTGCTCACCGACCTCGTGAGCCAGGGAAAGATCCGCGCCTTCGGCTGTTCGACGTTTCCCGCCGAGGAGATCGTCGAGGCACACCAGGTGTCCGAGCGTCGTGGCCTCGGCCGGCTGCGCACCGAGCAGCCGCCGTACTCGATCCTCGCCCGTGGGGTGGAGACCTCGATCCTTCCGGTCTGCCAGCGCTACGGCATGGGGGTGCTGGTCTGGAGCCCGCTCGCCTTCGGTTTCCTCAGCGGCAGGTACCGCAAGGATCGGGCCGTCGACCTGTCGACCGGGCGAGCGGTTCTCCGGCCGGCGCAGTTCGATCCCACGATCGCGGAGAACGCGGCCAAGCTCGACATCGTCGAGCGGCTCGTCGACCTCGCGGCGGACATCGGGTGCACGCTGCCACAACTCGCCATCGCCTTCACCGTGGCCCATCCGGCGGTCACCTCGGCGATCATCGGGCCACGGACCATGCAGCACCTGGATGACCTGCTCAAGGGCGCGACCCTCGCCCTGGACGACGCAACCCTCGACCGGATCGACGAGATCGTGCCACCCGGGACCAACCGGTACGAGCCCAACGCCGCCTTCCCCCCGCGCTCCCTGACCGACCCGGCGCGGCGGCGGCGTCCGCTCTCCGAACGCGCGGCGGCCTGAGACGACCAGCGGCAGCCTGGGCGCAGCGCGCCGGACCGCCCCGAGCCACCGGCGCGGCACGGCACAATTGAGGCCATGTCGCGTCGTGTCACCCCCTCGCTGCTGGCCAGCGCCCTGCTCCTGACCGGTCTGGTCGGCTGCTCCACGGACGCCCCGAAGAAGGAGCCCGCGCCGGTCGCCGTCGAGCCGCCGCCGGCCGCCACGCCGACACCGCGGGTACCCGCCGGGTCCGCGCCCGAGAGCGCCTTCGGCGTCGGCGTACGACAGCTCAAGCTGAACCGAGACGGCCGTGCGCTGCCGGTGACCCTCTGGTATCCGGCGGCCGGGAAGGCCGGCGGCACGGCCAGGCGGTCCGCGGCGGCGGCGGGCGGGCGGTTCCCGGTGGTGATGTTCAGCCACGGCCTCGGCGGGCGGCCGGAGGACTACGCCGCGCTGCTGACCCGCTGGGCGGCGGCGGGGTTCGTGGTGGCCGCGCCGGCCTTCCCGCACACCTCCGAGGGCGGCGACGGCAACGTCCTCGACGTGCTCAACCAACCGGCCGACGTGTCGTACGCGCTGACCCAGGTGTTGGCGCTCGACGGCAAGGCGGGCGACGGGCTGCGCGGCCGGTTGGCGACCGACCGGGTGGCCGCGGCGGGGCACTCGGCCGGCGGGGTGACCACCATCGGCCTGTTCACCGCGAACCGGGACGAACGGCTGGACGCCGGGGTGGTGTTCGCCGGTACGGCCGTCGGCGTGGGTACGGCGTTCGCGGGCGCGACCGCGCCGCAGTTGTTCGTGCACGGCGAGTTGGACGAGGTGGTCGACTACGCGGCGGGCAAGGCGGCGTACGACAAGGTGCCGTGGCCGAAGGCGCTGCTGAGCCTGCCCAAGGGCGACCATGGCCGATCGCTGCTCGGCGACGCCGCGTCGCTGCGGGTCGTCTCGGACACGACGGTGGAGTTCCTACGCTGGACGCTGTACGGCGACCCGAAGGCCAAGAAGCGCATCGCCACGGACGCGACCCGCAACGACATCGCCACCTTCGACGATCACCTCTGAGCGGTCCTAGATCCGCGCAGCATCAGGGATGTTGCTGCCTCAGCGCGCCTGGAGGCAGCAGTTTCCCCGAAGTTGCGCGGATCTTCCCGTGCGGCAGGGCGCTCAGGCCGTGTGGTCGATGACGACCTTGCCGAAGGCCTCGCCGGAGTGCAGGCGGGCGAAGGCGTCCTCGACCCGGCTGAACGGGACCACGCTGTCCACCACCGGGCGGACCTCGTTCTCGGCGCAGAACGCCAGCAGCTCGTACAGCTCCCCGGGGGTGCCCATCGACGTGCCCAGGATCTCCAACTGCATGGCGAAGACCCGGCGCAGGTTGACCGTCGGCTGGTGGCCGGCGGTGGCGCCGGAGACCACGATCCGGGCCATCGGGGCCGCCGACTTCATCGAGTGCTCGAAGGTCGCCGCGCCGACCGTCTCGATCACCACGTCGACCCGCTCCGGCAGCCGGGCACCGGGCTCCACGGCGGTGGCCCCGAGAGCGGAGATCCGCTCGCGCTTGGCGGCGTCGCGGCTGGTCGCGTACACCCGCTTGCCCATCGCGACGGCGAGCGCGACGGCCGCCGTCGCGACGCCGCCGCCCGCGCCCTGCACCAGCACGCTGTCGGCGTCCGCGACGCGGCCCTTGGTGGTCAGCATCCGCCACGCGGTCAGCCAGGCCGTGGGCAGGCACGCGGCGTCGGTCGCCGCCATGCCGTCGGGCAGCGGGACCAGGTTCGACCGGGGTACGGCGACCCGCTCGGCGAGGGTCCCGGCGAAGTGCTCGGAGAGGATGGAGACACCGCGCGGGTCACCGGGAGTGACGACGACCGGGTAGACGACCACGTCGTTGCCCTCGGGATCCACACCGACCGCGTCGCAGCCGAGGATCATCGGCAGTTGGGCCTCGGTGAGTCCCACCCCGCGCAGCGACCACAGGTCGTGGTGGTTGAGCGAGGTGGCGCGCACCCGCACGGTCACCCAGTCGTCCTCCGGGTGGGTCGGCTCGGGTCGCTCACCGACGGTGAGGGCGGCGAGCGGATCGGAGTCGTCGAAACGGGAGACGAAGGCAGCACGCATGATCGGCACCGTAACAAGCTGAGCGCTCGTTAAGAAGGGCCGGCCGCCGGGCCACGCCGCACGCCGGTCATGGCGTCGCGGTCACCATGCTGGCTCACGTCGTCGCGGTCAGCACGCCGGTCACGGCGTCGCGGTCAGCACGCCGGCCATGGCGTCGCGGTCACCATGCTGGCTCACGTCGTCGCGGTCAGCACGCCGGTCACGGCGTCCCGGTCACCGCCGGGCCACGCCGTCGCGGCGGGCGGCCTCGGCCACCGCCTCGGCGACGGCCGGAGCGACACGCGGGTCCAGCGGCGACGGGACGATCGCCTCGGGAGTCAACGACTCGGCCACCACCCCGGCGATGGCGTCCGCCGCGGCGACCTTCATCGCCTCGGTGATCCGGGTGGCGCCGGCGTCCAGCGCGCCCCGGAACACCCCGGGGAACGCCAGCACGTTGTTGATCTGGTTGGGGTAGTCGCTGCGGCCCGTGGCGACCACCGCGACGTGCCGGGCGGCCACCTCCGGGTGCACCTCCGGGGTGGGATTGGCCAGCGCGAACACGATCCCCCCGGGCGCCATACCGGCGATGGCGGCCTCCGGGATCTCGCCTCCGGAGACGCCGATCAGCACGTCCGCGTCGCGCAGCGCCTCGGTGATGTCGCCGTGGCGGCCGTCCGCGTTGGTGCTCGCCGCCAGCTCGGCCTTGCCACCGGTCAGCTCGGTGCGGTGCGGGCCGATGATCCCCTTCGAGTCGCAGACGACGACCTGGTCGGGGTTGACGCCACCGGCGATGAGCATCTTCGTCACGGCCACGCCCGCCGCGCCCGCGCCGCTCACCGCGACCCGCAGGTCGCCGAGCTTGCGGTTGAGCAGGGTGGCGGCGTTACGCAGCGCCGCGAGCACCACGATGGCGGTGCCGTGCTGGTCGTCGTGGAAGACCGGGATGTCCAGCGCCTCGTCGAGTCGACGCTCGATCTCGAAGCAGCGCGGCGCGCTGATGTCCTCCAGGTTGATCCCGCCGAACGAGGGGGCCAGCGCCCGCACCACCGCGACGATCTCGTCCACGTCCTGGGTGTCCAGGCAGATCGGCACCGCGTCCACCCCGGCGAACTGCTTGAACAGCACCGCCTTGCCCTCCATCACCGGCAGGGCGGCGCGCGGGCCGATGTTGCCGAGCCCCAACACGGCCGAGCCGTCGGTCACCACCGCGACAACGTGCGACGCCCAGGTGTACTGGTCGGCCAGGGCGGGGTCGGCGGCGATCGCCTCGCACACCCGGGCCACCCCCGGGGTGTACGCGAGGGAGAGGTCCTCGCGGCTCGTGAGCGGCACCGTCGAGGCGACGGCCATCTTGCCGCCGAGGTGCAGTTGGAAGACGGGATCAGCGGGGTCCACGGTGGATGAAGACATGGCGGTGACTCCAGGATCTGTCGAGCAGATGTGAGGCGGCGGGCCCGGCCGCAAGGTGGGCGGCGAGCGATGGCACGCGGCGCGGGGGGTCACCCGGCACTTTCCGAGCATAGTGTCGACCCTGCCCCTCGGATGTGAGCAGGGTCATATAACCCGACGAGGCACCCGTCCGGGGCGCGGCCAGTAGCGAGCCACCACCCGACCGTGTACGTCGGCCACGCCGTACGCCCGGGAGTCGTCGGTGATCAACTCGCTGTCACCGCGCAGCCACCAGCCGCCATCCTGCGGCCGGACCGCCCGCTTGACGACCAGCAGTTCCGGGCGTGTCCGGAAGACCGCGACCACCACGTCGCCGGGTCGGATGGGACGCCCGCCCGAGCGGACCAGCACCGCGTCGCCGTGCCGCAGCGTCGGCGCCATGGACGGGCCGGCCACCGCGACCGCCGTCAACGGGCCGCGCAAACGAGGCGGCTCACTCGGGTGATCGGCGCGCACCGGTTTCACCTCCACCCCGTTCGGGGAGCATTCCCAGGAGTAATGTCGCCTTTGATCATCGCAAACTTCCCATGGAGGATCCCGATGCGACTTCCACGCATCCTTGCGCCCCGCGTCACCGCGAGCGCTCACTGCGACCTGCCGTGCGGCGTCTACGACCCGGCCCAGGCCCGGATCGAGGCCGAGTCGGTCAAAATGATCTGCGAGAAGTACCAGGCGAACACCGACCCGGAGTTCCGCACCCGGGCGGTCATCATCAAGGAGCAGCGCGCCGAGCTGGTCAAGCACCACCTGTGGGTGCTCTGGACCGACTACTTCAAGGCGCCGCACTTCGAGAAGTACCCGAACCTGCACACCCTGTTCAACGAGGCCACCAAGCTCGCCGGCGCCAGCGGCGTCAAGGGCAGCCTCGACCCGGCCACGGCCGACCAGCTCCTCGCGAAGATCGACGAGATCGCGAAAATCTTCTGGGAGACCAAGAAGGCGTGACCAACCCGGTCACCCCGACGATCCGGCCGGTACGTCCCGCGGACGTACCGGCCGTCGTCGCCATGGTGCACGAACTGGCGGCGTACGAACGCGCCCCCGACCAGTGTCACCTCACCGAGGAACAGCTCACCTCGGCGCTGTTCACCACCGCTCCGGCGCTCTTCGGTCACGTCGCGGTCGACGAGCACGACGCGCCGGTCGGCTTCGCCCTGTGGTTCCTCAACTTCTCCACCTGGGCCGGCGTGCACGGCATCTACCTGGAGGACCTCTACGTCTCCCCGGGGGCCCGGGGCACCGGCGCGGGTCGACTACTGCTCGCCACGTTGGCCGACATCTGCGTACGTCGGGGTTACCGCCGGCTGAAGTGGTGGATGATCGAGTGGAATCCGGCCGCCGGCTTCTACGCCTCGATCGGCGCCGAGCAGATGAACGAGTGGGTCCCGTACCGGCTCAGCGGTGACGCCCTACGGCATCTGGCCGCTCAGGCGGAGGCCGCCGACACGCGCCCGGGCGACTGACCGGGTAGAGTCCCTGACCGGGGGGATGAGCGTGACTCAACTGACCGGCCAGCCAACGACCGACGACGACGTGGTGCACCTCACGGTGCCCGCCGACGGCGGTTACCTCGGCGTGCTCCGTACCGCCACCGCGGGGCTCGCGGCCCGGCTGCAGTTCGCGCTCGACGAGATCGAGGATCTGCGGATCGCGGTCGACGAGGCGTGCGCCATGCTGCTCGCCATCGCCACCCGTGACGCCGAGTTGGAGTGTCGGTTCGCTGTCACCAACGACGCGCTGACCGTCGAGGTGACCGTGCCGACCGTCCGCGGTGCCACGCTGCCCGCCGAGTCGTCCTTCGCCTGGAAGGTGCTCACCGCGCTGACCACGTCGGCGTCCGCCACGGCCAGCGACGGCCGGGCGACCATCTCGTTGCTGACCCGCCGCTCCGGCGGCTACTGACCGGCGACGCTCCGCCGTGCCGGGCCGCGAGGCTCAAGGCTACGAGGCGCGGCGTCGCGGGCGGGGTGACCGCTCACGCCAGCGTGCTGCGACGGGCTCAGCCGCGCCCGCCGGTCGACGTCACTCGAAGCCGAGGGCCTTCGTCGTTGGCGGGCTGACGAGCAGCCAGCCGACGCCCAGGCCGAGCGCCATCAACGGAATGCCCAGCCAGCCCATCCCGCCCTGGATCATGAACCAGCCGATCGGCAGCAGCATCAGCTGAAGGACGATCGCGGGGGCCCGTGCGCCGGCCCGGCGGCGCAGCAGCGCGCGGCCCAGCGCCCACAGCGCGACGGCCGCCCCGGTGGCGAACGCGGTCACCAGCAACGCCGACGCGAGATCGGTGGTGTCGGCGGTCAGGTCGGCCCAGACCAACCAGACCGCGATCAGCCCGACGGCGATCGCCTCCGCCCACAGCAGCCGCACCGCCCAGCGAAGCGTGACGGGAATCCGGGCCGAGTCGATGGTCACGCGCGCCACGATACCCGTGCTACCGAGAGGTACAGTGCCGCCCATGCGGGCCGTCCTGGTGGTCAATCCGAAGGCCACCACCACCAGCGAGCGCAGCCGAGACGTACTTGTCCGTGCGCTGCGCAGCGAAGTCGACCTCAGTGTGCGCTACACCCGCCGCCGGGGGCACGCCATGGCGTTGGCCCGGGAGGCCGCCGCCGAGGGCGTCGATCTCGTCGTCACCCTGGGTGGTGACGGCACCGTGAACGAGGTGGTGAACGGCCTGATGACGGCTGAGCCACCGGCCGGTGTCGGTGACGCGTCGATGGCGCAGCGGTTGCCGGCGCTGGCCACCGTCCCGGGCGGTTCCACGAACGTCTTCGCCCGCGCGTTGGGTCTGCCCCGGGAGTGGCCGGACGCCACCAGCATGATCCTGGAAGGGCTGCGCCTGGGCCGGCAGCGCACGGTCGGGCTGGGCCGCGCCGACGACCGCTACTTCACCTTCTGCGCCGGGTTCGGGCTGGACGCCGCCGTGATCCACCGGGTGGAGCAGGCCCGGCGCAAGGGGCGGGTCTCGACGCCCGGGCTCTACTTCCGCTCGATCATGAGCCAGTACTTCTTCGCCTCGGACCGGCGGCATCCGGCGATCAGTCTGGAGCGACCGGGTGAGGAGTCGGAGGGCGAGCTGGCCACCGTCATCATCCAGAACACCGCCCCGTGGACGTACCTGGGCGATCGAGAGGTCAACCCGAATCCGGAGGCGTCGTTCGATCTCGGCCTCGACGTGCTGGCACTGCGTCAGCTCCGGGTGGCTAGCACAACACGGACAGTCACCCAATTCCTGGGTCGGCAGCCGGATCCGAACGGACGTCAGGTGTTACGCCTACATGACACTGCGGAGTTCACGCTGGTCTCCAGCCGCCCGCAGGCGTTCCAGCTCGACGGTGACTATCTTGGCGAGCGGGAGAAGGTCAGATTCACCTCCATTCCGGCCGCACTGAGAGTAATCTGCTAGGTCTCGGGTACTGCCCTTGGTCGACGCGGCACCGCAACCGCTTCGGCCGGTGCCGCCACACCGAGGGGCAGGTGCCGGAAATGTCAGCAATGTCACGCGGACTGTACTATATTGATCCTCGACTGTGGCACGGCGGGTAACCAGGAAGGCACTGGAACCCGGACAAATGGGTTGTGGGCTTGCTCACCGCGCGGAGTTTTTCCGAGCGTCACCCTTGACATCGCGAGCGTTCGTGAAAGTATTCACAAGCGAACTTGAGTTACCGGGACATTGCCTGGATATGCTCGTCAGGTTGAGCTGTTCCAGCAGGTCCCCGGGGCTGACTGCCTGCTCACGCACTGCCGAATGGTCAGACGCGAACGGTCACCACAGGCACTGCGGATGCATATAGGAAAAAGCACGACCCGCAATTAATTGCCACCCATCCAGAATGAGGAGTGTTGCCGCCATGGACTGGCGTCACCATGCTGTCTGCCGCGACGAGGACCCGGAGCTGTTCTTCCCGATTGGGACGTCCGGACCGGCTCTCCTTCAGGTCGAGCAGGCCAAGGCCGTCTGCCGGCGCTGCTCCGTCACCGACCAGTGCCTTCAGTGGGCGCTCGAGTCGGGTCAGGACGCCGGCGTCTGGGGCGGGATGAGCGAGGAGGAGCGGCGCGCTGTCAAGCGGCGCGGCGGCCTCCGGGTGCTGCGCGCTCACTCCGCCTGATCCCCCAACGACACAGCAGTACGCCCCGGCGGGTTCGCCTGCCGGGGCGTACTGCTGTCCAGAACCGATCGGGTCGGACGAGCGGTCAGGCCGGCTCGTCGACCCGGCTCAGCACCAGCTCTGCCAGCTCGGGCGCATCCGTCAACGGGGCTGCCACCGCCACCGCGCCGGCCTCCCGCGCCGAGGCGGTCACCGCGTCGTGGAACAGGCCCGGCGCGAGGAAGTACGCGGACACCGCGACCCGACGCGCGCCCGCCGCCTGCAGCCGCGTCACCGCCACACCCGTCGCCGGTGGGGCCGCCGAGGCGTACGACACCCGGCAGGGCACCCCGAACTCGACGCCGAGCGCATCGGCCACCCGCCCCACGGAACCGCGCGCACGCGCGTCCCGGGTGCCCGCGGCGGCCAGCACCAGGGCGTCGAAGCGGCCCGGAGCGACCTCGGCGAGCCGACGACGCAGCCCCGCCATCAGGGCCGGCGCCACCGTCCCGTCCGCCGGACCGAGCACGTCGGTCACCCGTACCGTCAGCGCTGCTCCGGCCGTCGTCGCCGCGGTCACCGCCGCCGGGATGTCCACCCGACGGTGGTACGCGGCGGTCAGCAGCAGCGGCACCACCACCGCACGCCGGTGCCCCGCCTGGGCCAGCGTGCGCAGCACCTCGGTCGGCCCCGGCTCGGTGTGGTCCAGCCAACTCGCCCACACCGACAGGCTGGGCCGGGCCGCCGACACTGCCCGGGCCAGCGCCCGGGTGGCCTCGGCGGCTCGGGGATCCCGGCTGCCGTGCGCCACCAGCACCACCGGGGGCGCCCCGCCGGCCGCACCGGGGCCGGTCGGGGTCGTCGACGACGAGGTCAGACGTGCAGCCCGCACTCGGTCTTCTCGAACATGGCCCAGCGGCCGGCGCGCGGATCCTCGCCGGCCTTCGTCCGGCGGGTGCACGGCCAGCAGCCGATCGAGCCGTACCCCTGCTTGAACAGCTCGTTGACCGGCACGTTCCAGCGGGCGATGTAGGCGTCCACGTCCCCCTGCGACCAGGCCGCGATCGGGTTGACCTTGACCTTGCCCCGCCGCGCGTCGAACGTCACCACCGGCGTGTTGGCCCGGGTCGGCGACTCGTCCCGACGCAGACCGGCGGCCCAGGCGTCGTACCCGGACAGGGCCCGCTCCAACGGCTCCACCTTGCGCAACTGGCAGCAGTCGTCCGGCGACTTGTTGAACAGTCGCGGACCGTACTGGCCGTCCTGCTGCCCCACGGTGAGCCGGGGTCGGATCGACCGGACGTTCACCGGCAGCGTACGGGCGACCTCGTCGCGTACGCGGAGCGTCTCGGGGAAGTGCAGACCAGTGTCGAGGAAGACCACGTCCACGCCCGGGGCGACCCGGGACACCAGGTGGGCCAGGACGGCGTCGGCCATCGAACTGGTGACGCAGAACCGGTCGCCGAAGGTCTGCGCCGCCCAGCGGGCGATCTCCAGCGCGGGAGCGCCCTCCAACTCCCGTCCGGCGTCCTCGGCCAGTACGCGCAGCTCGTCCGGGCTGCGCAGGGACGGATCGGCGGGCTTCGGACCACCCGGGCCGACCAGGCGCAGGCTTGCAGCGGAGACGAGGCTCATCGGGTCACCGTCCGGGAGAGCAGCCCGGTGAACTTCACCGAGAAGACCCGGGCGCAGGCGTGGCACTCCCAGGCGCCGTGCCCCGCCTCGTGCGGCCGCAGGTCTTCCTCGCCGCAGTACGGGCAGTACAGGGGTGCCGCTCGGTTCTCGCTGCTCACCGCAGTTCCTCCTCGTCGACTCTGATCACCCAGTTGGCGAACGTCTCGCCCTCGCTCCGCCCGGCCAGGTAGCGGCGGGCCAGCCGTTCCACGTACTCGGGAAGCTCGTCGGCGGTGGTCTTCAGGCCCCGCAGCTTGCGGCCGAAACCGGCGGTCTGCCCCTGCGCCATGCCCAGGCCGCCGCCCAGGTGCACCTGGAAGCCCTCCACCTGCCGGCCGTCCGGGCCGACCACCAGCTGACCCTTGAGGCCGATGTCGGCCACCTGGGTGCGGGCGCAGGCGTTCGGGCAGCCGTTGATGTGGATCGAGATGTCCGCGTCGAAGTCGCGCAGCCGCTGCTCCAGCCGGGCCACCAGTTCCTCACCGCGAGCCTTGGTCTCGACAATGGCGAGCTTGCAGTACTCGATGCCGGTGCACGCCATCGTGCCGCGTCGCCAAGCCGACGGCCGGGCCTCCAGGCCGATGCCGCGGAGCGCGTCGACGAGCGACTCCGTCCGCGCCGTCGGCACGTCGAGCACCAGCAGCTTCTGGTACGGGGTGAGCCGTACCCGGTCGCTGCCGTGCGCCTCGACCACGTCGGCCAGTTGGCTGAGCTGCGCGCCGGAGACCCGCCCGACCACCGGGGCAGCACCCACGTAGTGCCGCCCATCGGCCTGCTCGTGCACGCCCACGTGGTCGATCGGCTTCGACGGCAGGGCCGGCGCGGGGCCGTCGAGCAGCGTACGACCGAGGTAGTCCTTCTCCAGGACCTCGCGGAAGCGCTCGACGCCCCAGTCCGCGACCAGGAACTTCAGCCGGGCCCGGTTACGCAGCCGGCGGTAGCCGTAGTCACGGAAGATGCCGACCACCCCGGCCCAGACGTCCGGAATCTCCGCCATCGGCACCCAGACGCCGAGCCGCTTGGCGAGCATCGGGTTGGTGGAGAGGCCGCCACCGACCCAGACGTCGAAGCCCGGGCCGTGCTCCGGGTGGTCGACACCGAGGAACGCGATGTCGTTCGACTCGTACGGCGTGTCGACCAGCCAGGAGATCGACGTCTTGAACTTGCGGGGCAGGTTGGAGTACTGCTTGTCGCCCACGTACCGGGCGACGATCTCGTCGATCGCCGGGGTCGGGTCGAGCAGCTCGTCGCGGGCCACCCCGGCGACCGGGCTGCCGAGAACGATGCGCGGGCAGTCGCCGCACGCCTCGGTGGTCTGCAGGCCGACCGACTCGAGCCGACGCCAGATCTCCGGCATGTCCTCGACGCGGATCCAGTGGTACTGGATGTTCTGCCGGTCGGTGATGTCGGCGGTGTCCCGGGCGAACTCCCGGGAGATGTCCGCGATGACCCGCAACTGGGCCAGGCTGAGCTGGCCGCCGTCGATGCGGACACGGAGCATGAAGAACTCGTCCTCCAGCTCGTGCGGCTCCAGCACGGCGGTGCGCCCGCCGTCGATGCCCGCCTTGCGCTGGGTGTAGAGGCCCCACCAGCGGAACCGGCCGCGCAGGTCCTGCGGGTCGATGGAGGCGAAGCCACGGTGCGCGTAGATGTTCTCGATCCGGGCCCGGACGTTGAGCGGGTCGTCGTCCTTCTTGATCCGCTCGTTGGGGTTGAGCGGCTCGCGGTGGCCGAGCGCCCACTGACCCTCGCCCCGGGGCCGGCGCGGCGGCCGAGCGGGCCGGGCCGTCGGGTCCTCGGGCCGGGCCGGGATGCTGCTGACCGCCATCGCGGCGTCCTCCGTTGTCTGCTGTGCCTCGGGGCACGCGCGGGGCGCGACGGCCGGCCCGACGAAGCGGGCGGGACAACGGTGTCAAAGACAGCCGGCGCGGAGCGCGCCCGAGACAGATTGGTCGGGCGTCGTCAGTGAGCCGGACAGATGGCGCTGCGCACGCGGCCGTAGTCGACGTGGCGACGAGCCACGAAGCGGCGGACGACAGCGGCGGTCATGCGCCCATGCTGCCACACCGCGTAGGGCCCGGCCAATGTCCACGTGCGGCATCCCACATCACGGGCCAGCCGACTCGCGGCACTTCGCGGGGTGGGCCCGGAGGCCTTGGCGGCGTGGCAGGCTCGGGACTGTGGGCGGACTGTCCGGGAGGGCGATGGGGGTCGCGCGGGGCGCGCCCGTCTGGCTGTTTCCGGCGCTGCTGACCCTGGCGGTCACGCTGACCGGGATCGGCTCGGCGCAGCTCTGGCGCGACGAGCTGGCGACCTGGAGCGCCGCCACCCGCTCACCCGGCGAACTCGCCCGGCTGGCCGGGAACATCGACGCCGCCACCGGCCCCTACTACCTGTTCATGCACGTCTGGGTTCTGGTCGTCGGTGACTCCACGATCGCCCTGCGGGTGCCTGCCGCAGTGGCCATGACCGTCGCCGCGGGGCTGCTGGCCGTGCTCGGGACGCACCTCGTCGACCGGCGCGGAGGTCTGCTCGCCGGGCTGCTGTTCGCGGTGCTGCCCAGCACCTCCCGGTACGGGCAGGAGGCCCGCCCGTACGCCCTGGCCACCGCCCTCGCGGTACTCGCCACACTGTTGCTGGTGGCCGCGCTGCGCCGGCCGGGTTGGGCCCGCTGGACCGGGTACGGCGTCGCCGTGGCCGCGCTCGGGCTCACCCACCTGGTCGCGCTCACCCTGCTGGCCGCGCACGCGCTGGTCGTGCTGGTCGCCCGGTGGGGTGGTCCCGGGGTGGCCGGCATCGCCGCGACGGGCGGTCGGGACCGGCGGGTGTGGCGGTGGGCGGTCGCGCTGGTACCGGTCGCGCTGGTGGTGACACCACTGCTGCTGCATGCCCGCGCCCAACGCTCCGAGCAGTTGAACTGGGTCGGCCTGGCACGGCCGGACGACCTGAGCGCGCTGCCGGGCGGCGTCGCCCAGAGCAGCGTGGTGGGCGGCCTGCTGGTCGGGGTGGCGGCGCTCGGCGCGGCCCGACTCGGACGGCGCGCCCTGCTACCGCTGAGCGCGGTGCTGCTGCCGGTCCTGCTGCTCTTCGTGGCCGGGGCGGTCGTACCGCTGTGGGTGCCCCGCTACCTGGTGTTCGTGGTGCCGTTCGCCTGCCTGCTGGCCGGCGCGGCGCTGGCGTCGGTGCCCGCGCCGGCCGCGCTCGCCGTGGTGGTCCTGGCCGGGCTTCTCGGCCTCCCCGACCAGGCCGCGTTGCGGCGGACCCACGAGTGGCCGCGCAGCGCGCCGGTGGACTACGCGGGCGTCGCCCGGGTGATCGCCGACGGCCAGCGCCCCGGGGACGCCGTGGTCTACTCGCCCCGGCACAGTTGGCTCTTCCTCGATCTGGGCATCGAGTACCACCTCGACGACCCGCCACGGGACGTGCTCGTCACCGAGGACGAGGTCGCCCGGGGCGATCTGTGGGCCGCCGAGTGCCCGCGACCGACCCAGTGCCTGGCCGGCACGGCACGGGTCTGGCTCGTGGTTGCCGGCCGGCACGCCGAGCCGCTGGCCGCGGTGCCGGACGCCAAGGGCGACGCGCTGCGCGCGCAGTTCACCGTCGCCCAGGTCTGGCAGCGCCCCGGCCTGACCGTCGCCCTGCTGACCAGCCGCTGACCGACCGGCCACCGCACGGACCCGCGCGTCGACCGCCGGCCTGATCACTCGTAGGCGAGGCCGGCCACGCGAGGTCGACCGTGGGCCCGACCGTCCAGCAGGCGGGCGCACCCACGCGGTGTCGGCTGACGACCTCATCGCCAGGAGGCGTGGCCGACCCACTGCGATGAGCGTGATGCCGGTGAGTCATCAAGATGACTCACCGGCATCACGCTCATCCACATCTCCGCTCCCGGAAGGGCCCCCCGGCAGCGGGCTACTCAGCCCCTGATAGCGGCCGCCGGCAGCGGGCCGCTCAGCCCTGGGAGCGGCCGTCCGAGGCGCTGCGGCCCAGTGGGACGACCAGCAACGCCTCGGTGCCTCCGTTGACGCCCGCGCGCAGCTCGATGGTGCCGCGCAACTCCCCCGTGACCAGTGCCCGGACGATCTGGAGGCCGAGTCGGCTGCCGCGTTCGGCGTCGAACTCGGGCGGCAGCCCGCGTCCGTTGTCGGTCACCGAGACGTGCAGCATCTTGCGGAACCGGTGCGCCGAGACGACCACCTCGGGTCGCAGCGACGGATCGACCTCGGGTGCGGCCACCGGCACCAGGCCCGAGGCAGCCGCGCTCGCGATCGGCTCGTCCGCCTCGTCCGCCGGTGGGAAGCCGTGCTCGACGGCATTGAGCAGCAGTTCGTTGAGCACCATCACCAGCGACGTGGCGATCTCGGCCGGCAGTACCCCGAAGCTGCCCTGGCGGCGCATCCCGACGCTCACCTCGGTCGCCGCGACCTCGGTCGCCGCGCTGGCGACCCGGTCGACGATGCCGTCGAACTCGACCGCCTCGTCACTGGACATCGACAGTGTCTCGTGCACGAGGGCGATCGAGGCGACCCGGCGGACGGACTCCTCCAGGGCCACCCGGGCCTCCGGCATGGACACCCGGCGGGCCTGCAACCGCAGCAACGCGGCCACCGTCTGAAGGTTGTTCTTGACCCGGTGGTGGATCTCCCGGATGGTGGCGTCCTTGGTGATCAGCGCCCGATCCCGGCGGCGGACCTCGGTGATGTCCCGCACCAGCACCAGCGCGCCGATCGGTACGCCGGCGGGCATCAACGGCAGCGCCCGGGTGAGCATCGTGGCCCCGCGCGCGTCGATCTCCCGGCGGGGCGGGGCCTCGCCACGCAGCGCGGCCAGGATCCCGGTCGCCGCCTCGGCGCCGTCGAGCGGGTCGCCGGCCAGTCGGCGGTGCAACGCCGCCAGGTCCTCACCCACCAGGTGCGAGGCGTAACCCAACCGCCGGTACGCCGACTGGGCGTTCGGGCTCGCGTAGGTGACCTTGCCCCCGGCGTCGAGGCGTACCAGGCCGTCACCGACGCGGGGCGCGGACGTTGTCTCGCCCGGGTGCCGGGGCGGCGGGAAGGTGCCGTCCGCGATCATCTGGGCGAGGTCGTCGGCCGTGGTCAGGTAGTTGAGTTCGAGCTGGCTGGGCGTTCGCGCGGTGGAGAGATTGGTGTCCCGGCCGACCACGGCGATCACCTCGCCGGCCTCGCCGTCGGCGGTGCGCAGCCGGACCGGGATCGCCTCGTGCCGGGCGGGCACGTCGCCGTACCAGACCGGGTCGCCCTCGCGCCAGATCCGCCCCTGGGAGTAGGCGACCGCCAGGTGGGCCACCTCCGAGCCGCCGATGATCCGGCCCACCTGGTCGTCCTGGTAGGCGGTCGGCGCGGTGGTGGGGCGCACCTGGGCGACGCAGAGGAACGTGCCGTCGGCGTCGACCGGCACCCAGAGCAGCAGGTCGGCGAAGGACAGGTCGGAGAGCAACTGCCAGTCACCGGCGATCCGGTGCAGGTGGTCGATGTCGGCCGGACGGAGGTGGGTGTGCTCCTCGGCGAGGTCGCGCAGCGTGGACACGGTGACCAGGGTGCCACGCCGCGCCGCGCCTCACATCGTCGCGGTGACCTTCTTCAGCCCGCGCGGCGCGTCCGGGTCCTCCCCGCGGGTGAGCGCCAACGCCAGCGCCAGGCGCTGCAACGGCAGGATGTCCAGCAGCGGGGCGTACCGCTCGTCGACCTCGGGGACGGCGAGCCGCGCGGTGCCCGGCACGTCGGCGGAGCCGACCACCACCACGTCGGCGCGGCGCTCGCCGAGTCGGGGCAGCACCTCGCCCATCGACCGGCCGCCGGGGCCGGAGCCGACCACGGCGAGGACCGGGACCTCCGGGTCGGTCATCGCGAGCGGGCCGTGCAGCAGGTCGGCGCCGGAGAAGGCGAGCGCCGGCAGGTACGAGGTCTCCATCAGCTTCAGCGCCGCCTCGCGGGCGGTCGGGTAGGCGTACCCCCGGCCGGTGGTGACGAGTTGGCGGGCGAAGCGGTAACGCGGCGCGAGCTGGGCCGGGGTGTCGTCGGCGAGGGTGCGGGCGGCCAGGTCGGGCAGCGCGGCGAGCGCCTCGCGCTCCGCCGTGGGGAGTACGCCGTCGCCGGCCTTGATGCCCTCCACCAGCATCAGCAGGGCGAGCAGCTCGGCGGTGTACGTCTTCGTCGCCGCCACCGCGCGCTCGTGCCCGGCGGCGATGTCGATGCTCAGCTCGGCCGTCTCGACAAGCGGGGAGTCGGGGGCGTTGGTCACCGCGAGGGTGAGCGCGCCGGAGGCCCGCGCGGCGCGCAGCACCTCGGCCAGGTCGGGCGAGCCACCGCTCTGGCTGACCCCGACGACGAGGGCGTCGGACAGGTCGGGGCGTGCGCCGAAGAGGGTGACCACGCTCGGCGAGGCGAGCCCGGCGGGCAGGCCGAGCCGGATCTCGGTCAGGTACGCCCCGTAGAGGGCGGCGTGGTCGGAGGTGCCCCGGGCGGTGAAGACGACGTGCCGAGGTCGACGCTCGGCGACGACGGCGGCCACCCGGGCGATCGCCGCCGCGTTGGCGGTGTCGAGCAGGCGCGCGTAACCGGCCGGCTGCTCGTCGATGTCGGCGGCCATTCCGGACCCTGCACGTGACACGGACACTCCCCTCCTGCGCGATTGCCGCGCGTTTCCTGCTCAGTCTTGCACCCTTCTGCTGGCCAGAGCAATTATTCGAGCAGGAGTGCGCAGTTGATCACTTGATCATCTCAATATCAACTACGCTGGCCCCGCCGAGAAACTGCGACGAGAGGACACCGTGCCCGAGGGAAGGGACAACCCCGCGCTCTCCGCGACGGAGGAGCTGGCCCTGGCCCGGCTGGCACTGGACGAGGGTGACCTCCACCACGCCGCCCGCCACCTCGCTGGCGCGTTGGCACGAGCGCCCACCCTGCCCGAGGTGCACGAGACGCTCGCCCGCCTCGCCGCGGCCGACGGAGGAGGCCTCGACCTCTTTCCGATCAACCACCACACCTTCGTGGGCGCGGTCGTCGCCCGTGCCCACCTACTGGCCGCCGCCGGCCGCCCCGCCGAAGGGCTGGAACTGCTCGCCGCCGCGACCGGCCACGCGCCCGGCGCCGAGTGGGCGGGCGTGCCGTGGGTGACCGCTCCCGAACTGGCCGAACGACTGGACCCGGACCGCCTGGCCCGCGTCCTCATGCAGGTCTGCGCGGCGCTCGGCGACCCGGTGCCGCGCGCCGGCCGGGCCGCCCTCGCGCCGTACCTCACGCTGGCCCGCAACGCCGTCACCGTCCATCCGGAGAACGGGACGCTGCTGGGCGCGGCGTCCGCGCTGGCCCGGCGTCTCGGCGAGGTCGCGCTGGCGATCCGCTGGGCCAGCCGAGGGGTACGGAGCCAGCCGTCGAAGATGGGCGAGGTCTGGCTCGGGTACGCGTACCGCAGCGCGGGCCGGACGCGCGACGCCCTCGCGGCCCTGTATCGGGCGGTCGACCTGGACCCCGACGACCTGGCCGTCTATGCCGACATCGCCGGCACCCTGGCAGACATCGGCCGGCTCGACGACGCGCTGGAGTGGACCGAGCGGGCGCTGGCCCGGGACCCGACGTTCGACTGCGCGGTGCACACGACGCACCGCCTGCGGCACCTGCGCGACGGCGACGTGTCCCACCTGGTCGCGCTCGCGGACTTCATCCGTGACCACCCGGACGACAGTCACGAGCACGGCGACCTGGCCCAGTGCTGTCGTGCGCGGCCCTGGCTCGGGCAACTGACGCCGGCCGGCGGGCCCCTGGTGGACGCGATGCGCCAGGCGGTCGCCGACGACGACAACGGCATCGGCGGCGTCGTACACCTCACGGCGGCAGCCCCACCGAGCGCCCTGCGGACGGTTACGTCCGTGGCCCCCGGGCTGCACATCGAGGTGGAGGGCGCGGTCGAGCCGGACCCGCGCGAGCCCCGGCGCGCGTCCGCGCGGCGGCTCTGGACCTTCACGGGGCACCTGCCGACGCCGGCGCTTCCCGGCCCGTCGGCGGTGGCGGTCGAGCGGATCGGTCAGGTGGCCCAACCGGCGTGGCCGCACCCACCGGCCGCCTACGACGCGGCGGTGGGTCTGGCCGGTCTCGACGTGGACGACCTGCTCGGGCTGCTGGTGTGTCCGCCCGCCCCGCCGGCCAACGCGCTGGGCCGGTTGCTGGCCGCGCAGGATCCGTCGATCTGGGTACGCGCCGTTCAGGTGTGGGCCTGCCTGGGGCTGCTGCACCAGCGCACCGACGAGCCCTGGCACGGCTCGACGAGACGACAGGTGCTGCTCGACCTGGTCTGGGGCGTGGAGGACTGGGTCACCGAAGCGGCGCTGTTCGCCCTGGTCACCGCCGCCTGGGTGGACCCGGCGGCGCGGTCGGACGTGGCCCGGGTGGTGGCGGAGCGGTTGGCCGACGTGGCGGCGGTGGCCCAGACGCGGCCGGTGCCGATCGCGACCTCGCTGGCCCACCTCGCGCTGGCCGCCCCGGCCGTTGATCCGGCCACCACGGCCCTGGCCGTCCGGATGCTCGGCGAGCGGGCCCCCCGCCTTCCCCGCCCCCGCAACCCGCTACGCCGTCTCTGGCAGCGCCTGACCCACCGACGCTGAGTGTCCCGCGCACACGCGAGAAGCGCCCCGCCGATCTTCGGCGGGGCGCTTCTTCGGGGGAGGTTCAGGCCACCGGGGCCTTGCCGAGGGCGACCTCGGCCTCTTCCTCCGGTGTCGCCTGCGCCGGCGCCTCGTTGGCGGTGCGCAGCGGGATCTCCTTGATGAACCAGGCGAGCACCGGGATCACGACGGTGAACAGCACGGCCCAGAGGAACACGTGCGAGATCGCGTCGGCGAGACCGCCGAGCACCAGCTCACGCGCCTGGGCGGGCAGGTCCTTGAGCTTCTCCAGGTTCATTTCGCCCTCGCCGCCACCGCTGAGCGCCCTGCCGGCGGCCGAGTCGGCCAGTCGGTTGGCGAAGATCGCGCCGAACAGTGACACACCGAACGAGCCGCCGATCGACCGGAAGAACGTGGCCGCGCCGCTCGCCGCGCCCAGGTCCTTCTGCTCGACGCTGTTCTGCGCGATCAACATCGAGGTCTGCATGAGGAAACCCATGCCGACGCCGAGCACGACCATGTAGAGCGAGGACGTCAGCTTGCTGGTGGTGACGTCGAGCATGGACAGCAGGGCCATGCCGCCGGCCATCACCACGCCGCCGATGATCGGGTACGCGCGGTACTTGCCGTTCTTGGTGATCGCCCGGCCGATGACGAGCGAGACGACGAGCATGCCGAACATCAGCGGCAGCAGCAGCAGACCGCTGTTGGTGGCCGAGGCCCCCTGCACGGTCTGCTGGTACAGCGGCAGGAAGTTCATGGCGCCGAACATCGCGAAGCCCAGCAGGAAACCGATCACCGAGATCAGCGCGAAGTTGCGGTTGGCGAAGAGCCCCAGCGGCAGGATCGGCTCCGGGACCCGGCGCTCCACCAGGCCGAACGCCACCAGTGTCACCAGGGCCAGCACGGCGAGCCCGAAGATCTGCGGCGAGACCCAGTCGTACTCGTTGCCGCCCCACGTGGTGATCAGGACGACCGCGGTGATGCCCACCGAGAGCAGGCCGGCGCCGAGCCAGTCGATCCGGTGCTCGGTCCGGTACTTCGGCAGGTGCATGGTCGTGATGAGCACGAGCAGCGCGATGCCGCCCAGCGGCAGGTTGACGTAGAACGCCCACCGCCAGGAGAGGTTGTCGGTGATGAAGCCGCCGACCAGTGGGCCGGCCACCATGGCGATGGCCATGATGCCGGCGATCATGCCCTGGTAGCGCCCGCGCTCGCGGGGCGGGACCAGGTCACCGATGATCGCCATCACGCCGACCATCAGACCGCCCGCACCGAGGCCCTGGACGGCCCGGAAGGCGATCAGTTCGATCATGCCCTTGTCGACGCCACCGAACATCGCCGAGCCGGCCATGCCGCAGAGGGCCGACCCGACCAGGAAGACGACCACCGAGGTCAGGAAGACCGTCTTGCGACCGTAGAGGTCACCGAGCTTGCCCCAGATCGGCGTGGAGACCGTGGTACCCAGGATGTACGCGGTGACGATCCACGTGAAGTGGCCGGCGCCGCCGAACTCGAAGGTGATCCGCGGCAGCGCGGTGCTGACGATCATGTTGTCGAGCATCGCGAGCATCATCGCGATCATCAGCCCGAACAGCACGACCCGTACATTGGGTCGCACATCGGCCTGGGTTGCCTGAGTCATGGGTAAGCCCCCCGAGGTTTGTCGTACTTACTTGCCGCCCGGCTAGTTACCTTACTAGCCGCACGGTAAGTTGGATACCAACACGCGGTCAAACGAATTGGAGGGCGTGGGTGAGGGAGAGCACAGGCGGCACCCGAGAGCGGATCAAGGCCGTCGCGTTGGAGCTCTTCACCGAGCAGGGGTACGAGAAGACCTCGCTGCGGGAGATCGCCGAACGCCTCAACGTCACGAAGGCCGCGCTCTACTACCACTTCAAGAGCAAGGACGACATCGTCGCCAGCTTCGTGGAGGATCGGCTCGACCAGATGGACGCGCTGACCGCCTGGAGCGAGTCACAGCCGGCGACCCTGGAGACCCGGCGCGAGCTGATCTCCCGCTACGCCGACACGATGTTCGGCGGCGACATGCCCTCGGTGATGCGCTTCTTCGAGCAGAACCAGACCGTGTTCAAAAGCCTCTCCTCCGGGCAACAGATGCGTGGCCGGATGATGCAGCTCGCCAACGCGCTCTGCCGCGGCGACGACTCTCCCGCCGCCCAACTCCGCGCCGCGCTGTCCCTCTTCGCCGTGCACACGAGCTGGTTCGCCGTACGGGCGCCGGGCATCACGGACGAGGAACGCCGCCGGCTCGCGCTGGAGGTCGCCGACGAGTTGCTGGCCGCGATCGGCACTCCGCGAGACGGGGACGCCACCCCGACCAGCCCGGCCAACGCTCGCGGCTGACCGGCCGACGGTCAGCCGCGGGGCAGCTCCAGCCGCAGGCCGAGCAGGGCCACTCCCGCCGTCGGCGACCAGTCCTTGTCCGGCGTCCGCACGAACCCGAGACGCTCGTACAGCCGGTGGGCCGACACGGCCATCCCCGCGCGGACGCAGATCACGACGGCGGTGCAGCCCAGCCCGGTGGCCCGGTCGACGCAGGCGCGCGCCAGCGCCACGCCGACACCCCGCCCCTGGGCGGCCGGGTCGACGGCCAGCATGCGGAACTCCGCCTCGCCCGGCCCGGACAGCTCGGCGAACGGGGTGCCCGGCAGCACGAAGGTCACCGAGCCGAGCACCGATCCGGTCGACTCGTCCACCGCGACCAGCACGTCGCCGGCGGCGGCCCGGGTCGACACGTCGGCCAGTACCGCCGCGTACCCGTGCTCGCCCTTGAGCTGACCATCCGCCTCGTACGCGGCCACGGTCAGTCGGGCGACCGCCGGGAAGTCGGCCGGGTCGGCGAGCCGGACCAGCAGGCCGGTCAACCAATCACCGCGATCAGGTCGCCGTCCTGCACGACGTCGCCCTCGTGGACGGCGAGCTGCTGGACCACTCCGTCGGCCTCCGCGACGACCGGGATCTCCATCTTCATCGACTCGAGGATCACCAGGGTGTCGCCCTCGGACACGGTGTCGCCCGCCGACGCGACGACCTTCCAGACGTTCGCCACCATCTCGGCGCGGATCTCCTCGGCCATGTCCACGGCCCTCCCTTTTCGCGATGTACCTGCCGACGTATCCAATCACGCGAGGCTGGGGCATGGGTGGGCAGCGGCGCGGATCGGCCCCGGCGGCAGGGACGGGGTGTCGGTCGCACTACCATCAGCGGGTCGGACCCGACGCCGGGCGGCCGGTGGGTGCAACCGGCGCGAGGCCGCGCGAGACGGATCCGACCCATCACGAGGAGGTCAGCATGGCGAAGAAGGCCCGGAAGAAGAAGGCCCGGAAGAAGAGCAGCGCGAACCACGGTAAGCGCCCCAACTCCTGAACGTGCCGACGGGCCGACAGCCCGTCGACGGTCAGCTCCCCCCGGCCGAGGCCGGGTGCACCGGTGGCCCGGGTCGGTATCGACCCGGGCCACCGGCGTATGTGTGCTTCGTGCGCCGACGCTCAGTCGGCCAGCTCGCGGGAATCGCTCGTCTCGAAGACCACCAGCTCGGTGAGCTTCACCCGCAGCCGCTCACGCAGTTGGTCCGGCGCGGTCTCGTTGCCGCAGCAACGCGCGACCAGCGCCCGCACCTCCTGCTCGAGCCCGTACTCGCGCAGGCACGGCCCGCACTCGTCGAGGTGGTGCCGGATCAGCGCGCGCCGCTCGTCGGCGCACTCGAGATCCAGGTAGAGGTATACCTCCGCGAGCACCTCGCGGCAGTCCGTCTCGTGCGGCTCTCCACAGCTCACGTCACACCTCCCGGCTGGCAGCGGCAGCGGTCGAGCCCTTCGCGGACCGGGCCGGGCTGAAGCCCCGCTCCGCGGCGTACTGCTCGAGCAGCTTGCGCAGATTACGACGGCCGCGGTGCAGACGCGACATCACGGTGCCGATCGGCGTGCCCATGATGTCGGCGACCTCCTTGTAGGAGAAGCCCTCGACGTCGGTCAGGTAGACAGCCAGGCGGAACTCCTCCGGCAACTGCTGGAGGGCCTCCTTCACGTCGCTGTCCGGCAGCCGGTCCAGAGCCTCGGTCTCGGCCGAACGCAGACCGCTGGAGGTGTGCGACTCGGCCTCGGCGAGCTGCCAGTCGGTGATCTCCTCGGTCGGCGCCTGGATCGGCTGGCGCTGCCGCTTGCGGTAGGAGTTGATGTAGGTGTTGGTCAGGATCCGGTAGAGCCAGGCCTTCAGGTTCGTGCCCTGCTCGAACTGGTGGAAGGCGGCGTACGCCTTCAGGTACGTCTCCTGGACCAGGTCCTCGGCATCCGCCGGGTTGCGCGTCATGCGCAGCCCAGCAGCGTAGAGCTGATCGACGAATGGCATCGCGTCCCGTTCGAACCGGGCCCTGCGCTCGTCCGTCTTCTCGGTGGTCAACCGCACATCCCCTCGCGTCGGATGCTTTCCCGCCGAGGATACGCGCACGGACCTGCCCACAGATTCACTTCCGGCCGGTGTGCTCGTGCTCACCGCACCCGCCCCGCCCGGTCCCGCTGTCACGGGCCAGTCCGGGCCATCCAGCAGCCGCCGTAGCTGCCGGGCGTCCCGCTCGTCCCGTTCCAGGCTTCGTGTCTCGGTCGGCACCGGTCACCCCCCTCGCAGAAAAGTCGTCCGGGGTTAGTAACGCGAGATGACCACTGGGGCATTCCGTCCGGCTCTCCCGTTCCTGGTCCCGGCCCCGGGGACGCCGGCGCTGGGACCAGGAAGGGCCTGGGAGGACTGGTGACACCTGTCCGGTTCGGGCGGGCGGCACCATCGGATGCAACGACCCGTGCCCAGCGGCGGAAACGGTCCCTGAGGTCAGTCGGCTGTCCAACCGTGGGAGCGCAACCAGTCGCGGACGACCTCGCCCGTGCCGGCCGGGTCGCGTCGCAGGTCGTGCGTCTCCCCCGGCCGGGTCACGACCTGCACGCCCGGGCCGGACCCGGGCACGCCGAACGGATCCCGGTCGCCGTTGACGACGAGCGTCGGCAGGCCGGTGGCGAGTTCGGCGGCCCGGGACCGCTCCGGCTTGCCGGGCGGGTGCAGCGGGAAGGCCAGCGCGAGGACGCCGGCCGCGCCGACCGCGCCGGCCGTCCGGCAGGCGACCCGCGCGCCACTGGAACGGCCACCGACCAGGAGGGTCGGTACGTCGGTGTGCCGCTCGCGCAGCGCGGCCAGCACCGCCGTCCACGCCTCGTCGAGGTGCCCGGCGGGGGCCGGCGCGCGACGGCCGGCGACGCGGTAGGGCTGCGTCACCCGGACCACCGTCAGGCCGGCCGTGACCGCCGCGTCCCGAACCGCGAGCAGGTCGGGGGCGTCCACGCTGCCGCCCGCCCCGTGGCCGAGCGCCAACAGGGCGGCCGGCGCGCGAGCCGTCGCGACGCCGGCCGCACGGCCCGGCGCAACGGTCGGACCGACCGGTGGGTCGGTGTCGATCCGCGCCGGACCGCGCGGGGTGTCGATCTCTTCGCTGGGCAGCACCGGCCCATTCTGCGCCGACCGGGCCGGTCACCGGGATCGGTTCGCCGCGCTGGTCGGCTCAGCGGCACGCGATGGTCAGCTCAGCGGCACCAGCGTGAGTAGGCGGTCGCGGACCGGAGGGCCGGCGTCGTCGACCGCGTCCGGGTCTGGTTCGACCTCGCCGCGCCACGCGACGAGCATCGCCCGCCGCTCGCGCGGTGTGGTCGCCCCCCAGACGCCGTGACAGTCGCCGACCTCCAACGCCCATGCCAGGCAGGAGCCCTGCACGTCGCAACTGCGGCAGAGTGCGACGGCGGCGTCCGCCGGTTCGTTAGGTGCCGGAAAGAACGTCTCCGGATCGACGCTCTGGCACGTCCCTCTGGTGCGCCACGCTTCGTCCTGTCGACGTTCCCGCAGAGCCCGCAGCAGCCGCGGATCTCTGCGTGCCGCAGCCACCTCGTGCGGGCGGGGCATACGCGCCCGTGTCATTTCACCCACCTCCCCCGTGGGACCGGCAGGATCGGTGAAGTCGTCCGCCCCGTGCGAACCGACAGCCACTACCGGCGCTGTGTTGTATCGCACTTTCGGACACGGGGACAAGAGGCTTTCAAGAACATGGCTGAACGGCCAGGCGACGAATCGATCAGAACCTGGCAAATCGGCGCTCGACGATGCCTCTCATTCTCAGAACAGGGTCAACTCCGGTGGGGACGACATTGACGGAACGGACACGCGAGCGGTCAACTCCGGGCCGTCGTTGCGCACGTCGCCCACCGCCGGCCCGACCGGGCGGATCTCCAACCCGGCGAGAAGGTCGGACGACCCGGGCGCGAGCAGACGCTCCGGCTCGTCGCACGGCGTCAGCCACGACGACCACCGCTCCGGGGCCAGCAGCACCGGCATCCGGTCGTGCACCTCGGCCAGATCGCCTTGCGCCGCGGTGGTCAGCACGCTGAAGGTGAGCCGGCTCTCCGCCCCGGACTCCCAGAACGACCAGATACCGGCCAGGGCGAGCACCGAGCCGTCGGCCGGGGTCATGAAGTACGCCTGCCGGCCGCCATCGGGCCGGCGGACCCACTCGTACCAGCCGTCCGCCGGGACAAGGCACCGGCGGCGGGCGAACGCCCCGGCGTACGCCCGGCTGGTCGCCACCGTCTCGGCCCGTGCGTTGATCATGCGGGCGGCGCCGGCGGCGGACCGCGACCAGTGCGGCAGCAGACCCCAGCGGGCGACGCAGAGGCTGCGGTGCCCCTCGGGGCTGAGCCGGACCAGCGGGACGCGATCGGTGGGCGCGACGTTGTGATCCGGCCGGAGCACCCCGTCGGTGTCGTCGGACGACTCGAACAGGGCGCTCAGCTCACCGGCGCCCCGGGTCGTCGCATACCTGCCGCACATGCGCTCACGCTAACCCGCCGGGGGCCCCGCCTGCTGTCCCGCCAACCGGGAGCACGCAAGCCGGTCGACGTCACCCACCCGCCGACAGGGCAGAATGTCATCGTGGGGAATCTGACCGCGACCCGGCCGCCACAGCCGTGGGCCGCACCGACCGCGTCCGACCCGGTGGCGGCGACGCTGCGCCTACCCGGCTCCAAGTCGATGACCGCACGGGCCCTGGTGCTCAGCGCCCTGGCCGCCGGGCCGTCGACCCTGGCCGAGCCGCTGCGCGCCCGGGACACCGAGCTGATGTCCGCCGGTCTGCGCGCGATGGGCGCGCACGTCTCGATCAGTGACGACGAGCGCTGGCTGGTCCGGCCGCACCCGCTGGTCGGCCCCGCCCACGTGGACGTGGGGCTGGCCGGCACCGTGATGCGGTTCCTGCCGCCGGTGGCCGGCCTGACCGACGGGCAGGTCACCTTCGACGGTGACCCGTACGCCCGCACCCGCCCGCTCGGCCGGCTGGTCGACGCGCTGCGCTCGCTGGGCGTTCGGATCGACGTCGCCGGCACCGGCAGCCTGCCGCTGACCGTGCTCGGCACCGGCGGGGTCACCGGCGGCGAGGTGACGATCGACGCGTCCGTGTCCAGCCAGTTCGTCTCCGCGTTGTTGCTGGCCGCCCCGCGCTTCGACCGGGGCGTGGTGGTACGCCATGTCGGCCCGCCGGTGCCCTCCGCGCCACACCTGCGGATGACCGTGCAGATGCTGCGGGCCGCCGGCGCCGCCGTCGACGACAGCACCCCCGACGTGTGGACCGTCGAGCCCGGCCCGCTCAGCGGGCGCGGCTGGGACATTGAGCCGGACCTCTCCGGCGCGGTGCCGTTCTTCGCCGCCGCCCTGGTCACCGGCGGTGAAGTGACCCTTCAGGGCTGGCCGCACCGCAGCGCCCAACCGGTCGAGCAACTCCGCTCGCTGCTGCAGCGGATGGGCGGCGAGGTCACCCTCTCCACCGACGGGCTGACCGTCCGGGGCACCGGCGTGGTGCACGGCCTGACCGCCGACCTCTCCGACGTCAGCGAGCTGACCCCGGTGCTGACCGCGCTGGCCATGCTCGCCGACTCGCCCTCGGTCTTCACCGGCGTCGAGCACATCCGCGGCCACGAGACCGACCGGCTCGCCGCCCTCGCGCAGGAGTTCACCGCGCTCGGGGCCGACGTCACCGAGACGCCGGACGGCCTGGCGATCCGGCCCCGGCCGCTGCGCGGCGGGGTCTTCCGCACCTACCACGACCACCGCATGGCGCACGCCGCCGCGGTGGCCGGGCTCGCCGTTCCCGGCATCGAGGTGGACGACGTCGGCTGTACCTCCAAGACCATGCCCGAGTTCCCGGCACTATGGTCAGCGATGGTGACCGGCAAGAGCTGACGCGGAAAAGAGGACAGGTCCTGGCGACCAAGCGGCGGGAGTACGACGAGGACGACGTACGGGTCCGGCCCGGGAAGTCGTCGCGCCCGCGTACGCGCACCCGACCCCAGCACAACGACGCGGTGGACGGCTTCGTCATCGCCGTCGACCGAGGGCGCTACCAGTGCGTGCTGTCCGGCGCCGAGCGCGGCGTGGTGGGGGCCGAGCTGCCGACGGTGACCGCGATGCGGGCCCGGGAACTGGGCCGCAAGTCGGTGGTCGTGGGTGACCGGGTCAGCCTCGTCGGCGACACCTCCGGCGCGCAGGGCGCTCTCGCCCGCATCGTCCGGATCGCCGAGCGCCGCTCGGTGCTGCGCCGCACGGCCGACGACGACGAGACCACCGCCGAGGGCCGGTTGGAACGTGTCGTCGTCGCCAACGCGGACCAGTTGGTGATCGTCAGCGCGTTGGCCGACCCGCCGCCGCGCACCGGGTTCATCGACCGCTGCCTGGTGGCCGCGTACGACGCGGACGTCGACCCGCTGCTCTGCCTCACCAAGGCCGACCTGGCCGGCCCGGAGGAGGTGCTGGGCTACTACACGGAACTGGAGCTGCCGTACGTGCTCAACCGTCCCGACGCCGACCTGGGCGCGCTGCGCGCGTTGCTCAGCGGCCGGGTGTCGGTGCTGGTCGGGCACTCCGGGGTGGGCAAGTCGACGTTGGTGAACCGCCTCGTCCCGGACGCCGCGCGCGCGGTCGGGGTGGTCAGCGCCATCGGTCGGGGCCGGCACACCTCCACCAGCGCGGTGGCGCTGCGGCTGCCACCGGTTCCCGGCGTCGACACCGACCCCGGGTGGATCATCGACACCCCGGGCATCCGTAGTTTCGGGCTGGCGCACGTCTCCGCCGACAGCCTGCTGCACGGGTTCCCCGACCTGGTGGAGGGCACCGTCGACTGCCCGCCCAACTGCCCGCACACGGCCGACGAGGCCGACTGCGGGCTGGACGCCTGGGTGGCCGCCGGGAAGGCGGACCCGCGCCGGCTGGCGTCGTACCGCCGGTTGCTGGCCTCCCGGGCCGGCGACAGCGACGCGCGCGGCGACAGCGACCAGCGCGGGCCCGGCGAGGACGACCGGCGCGGGCCCGACGAGTGACCCGGTGGACGTCGGCTAGGTTGCCGGCATGACCGGGTACGCCGACGACCTCGCCCTCGCCCATCTGCTCGCGGACCGCGCCGACGCCATCGCCACGGCCCGGTTCCGGGCGCTCGACCTGCGGGTGGACACGAAGCCGGACCTGACACCGGTCTCCGACGCGGACACCGCCGTGGAGCGGGAGATCCGGGCGCTGCTGACCGAGCACCGGCCCGCCGACGGGATGCTCGGTGAGGAGTACGGCGCGCGGCCGGCCACCGAGCCGGGTGGCCGCCGCTGGATCGTCGACCCGATCGACGGCACCAAGAACTTCGTCCGTGGGGTGCCGGTGTGGGCCAGCCTCATCGCGCTGTACGACGGTGACCGGCCGGCGGTCGGCGTGGTGTCCGCCCCCGCGCTGGGACGGCGCTGGTGGGCGAGCGCGGGCGCGGGCGCGTACGCCGGTCCCGGCCCTGACGCGGGCGAGCGGATCGGGGTCTCGGCGGTACGCGACGTCGGCGACGCGAGCGTCTGCTACTCGTCGCTGACCGGCTGGGAGGACGCCGGGCGGCTCGACGCGCTGCTCGACCTGCTGCGCGCCGGCTGGCGCAGCCGGGCATACGGCGACTTCTACGGCTACATGCTGTTGGCCGAGGGCGCGTTGGAGGTGATGGTCGAGCCGGAACTGTCCCTGTGGGACGTGGCGGCGCTGGTGCCGATCGTCACCGAGGCGGGCGGCACGATCACCGATCTGACCGGTCGACCCGCGCCGACGGGCGAGCCCGGCACCGAGAGCAGCGTGGTGGCCACCAACGGTGTGCTGCACGCCGACATCCTCGCCCGTCTGGATCAACCAGCCGAGCGCTGACTGCCGACAACCTCTATCCTCGCCAGGTGGTCTCCTCCGGCTGGTGCTTCCTCGCGGCGATGATCGTCGCGTACGGCTTCGCCAACCTTCTCCAGTCGGTGGCTGCGGCGCGCACCACCGTGCACCACACCTTCGATCCGGGTCTGCTGCTGAGACTTGCCGGGCACCGGACGTACCTGATCGGGCTGACCTGCCAGATCGGCGGTTTCGTGCTCGCCTTCCTGGCCCGGCGCGATCTGCCCCTGTTCCTGGTGCAGGCGAGCGTGGCGGCCGGGCTCGGGGTGACCGCGATCATCGGTGTGCTGGTGTTGAAGTGGCGGTTGCCGATGGCGGAGGTGGCCCTGCTGGCCCTGCTGTTCGCCGGGATCACCGCGCTGGTGCTGGCCGCGCGGCCGGCGCCGTCGAAGCAGCTCGGCACCGCCGGCTCGATAGCCCTGCTGGTGGCGCTCGGGGTCATCGCGGTGCTCGGCTTCTTCGCCGTCCGACTGCGCGGTGCCCCCGGTTCGGTGGCGCTGGGCTCGCTGGCCGGTCTGGCGTTCTCCTCGGCCGCGGTCGCGGCCCGGCCCCTGGCCTCCGCGTCGTCGGCCGAGGCGTTCCTCGCCGACCCGCTGTTCTACCTGCTGATCGGCCACTCGATCGTCGGCCAACTGCTGCTCGGCCTGGCCATGCAGCGCGGTTCGACGACCGCCGCGGTCGCCGCCATGGACGCCGCCGGAGCGGTGCCCGCGGCGATCGTCGGCCTGCTGCTGCTCAACGACAAGATCTGGCCGGGGCGCGAGTGGCTGGCCGCCGTCGGTTTCCTGGTCACCCTGGCCGCCGTGATCGGCCTGACCCGGTACGCCCAGCCGCAGCAGCACCGCGCGCTGGCACGCCACAGTGACCGGGACATGGTCGGCGCCGGCCGAGCCGCCTGAGACGAAAGCCCACGCCGCGTCACGCGGACGCGGCGTGGGCTCTGCCGTCTTTCAGGCCTCGACGGGCTTGCGGCGGCTCGCCACCCGCTCGTAGAGGCGTTCCAGCGCGGCGGCGGTCCGTTCCCAGGTGTAGCTGCTGCGGACCCGGTCCACGGCGGCGTGACCGTACGCGAACCGGCCGGCGTTGTCGGCGAGCAGCCGGCGCAGGGACAGCCCCAGCGTCCGGACGTCACCGGGTGGCACGAGGCGGCCGGTGACCTCGTCGACGACGGCGTCCGCCAGGCCGCCCATCGCGTAGCCGACAACCGGTACCCCGCACGCCATCGCCTCCAGGGAGACGCGTCCGGCCGACGAGTAGTGCGGAGTGCAGGCCACCACGTCGGCCGAGCGGTACCAGGTCGCCATCTGGTCGTGCGGTACCGCTCCGACGAGGCGTACCTGCTCGGCGACCCCGGCGCGCTCGGCCAGTTCGCGCAGGCGGCGTGCCTCGGTGTGGTGGGACAGTTGGTCGGCCGGTGGGCCACCGGCGATCACCAACTCGGCGTCGCCAACCAGCCGCATCGCCCGGATCAGGTCGTCCTGGCCGTGCCCCGGGGACAGCCCGCCGACGGAGAGGATCCGGGACCGCTGTTCGCGCGGAGCCGCCTCGCCGTCCGGGTGGAACTGCGCGGTGTCCACCCCGGCCGGCACCATTGCCACGGATGTCCGTTGCAGGCCCATCCGGGTCAACTCGTCGACCTCGTCGTTGGACTGGGCCACGGCGATGTCCACCGCCCGGGTCAGCGCCCGTTCCAGCGGGATGCGCTCCCCCGGGCCGTCGTACCCGCCGCCGAGGTGGCGCAGCTGCTCCACACCGAGCGAGTGGAAGGTCTGTACGACCGGGATGTCGGTCTCCCGAACGGCGTGCGCGGCAGCCAGCCCACCGATCCAGTAGTGCCCGTGCACCACCTCGGGACGCCACGCGCCGCCCCACTCGTCGGTCAGCCAGCGCCCGAACTCGGTGACGTGCGGGACGAGTCCGGCCGTGGGCAGGGCGGTCGGCGGACCGACGGGCACCAGGTGCACCCGGTATCCGTCGACGTCCACCGTCGCCGGCAGCTCCGGGTCGTCCCGGCGCTCGTAGACACGGACATCATGGCCTCTACCAGCCAACTCAGCGGCGACCCGCTCGATATGTTGTCGGGTGCCGACCGGCGGGCCGTCGGCGTGCCGGTACGAACTGCTGTGCGCGCAGACGAGGCCGACGCGCATGGGTCACCTCCCTGCGATCTCTTCCTCGGCGGTCCCGGTCAGAGCGTCCCATTAACCTGCGGGCCCCGAGTCGAAACCTGGCAGATCGGGAACAGTCACCGCGAGTGCCACCGACACTTGCGCCACGGCAATCACAGCGGCCCCGAATCGGAACCTCGCCGGCCGGTGGTATGACCGGCCCCGACCCGGGGTACCGCTGGGAGATGCCGCTGACCCGGAGCCTCGACGACTCGACCGTGGTGATCACCGGCGCGTCCAGCGGGATCGGCACAGCCACCGCGTACGCGTTGGCGCGGCGTGGCGCCGCCGTGGTCCTCGCCGCCCGCAGCGAGCAGGCGCTACAGCAGGTCGCGCAGCGCTGCCGGCAACTGGGTGGCCGCGCGCTGGCCGTACCCACCGACGTGACCGACCTCGACTCCGTGCAGCGCCTCGCCGAGCGGGCGGTGGTCGAATTCGGACGGATCGACGCCTGGGTGAACAACGCCGCAGTGAGCGCGGTGGGCCTGTTCGACGAGATCCCGGTCGCCGAGTTCCGGCGGGTGCTGGAGGTCAACCTGCTGGGCACGGTGCACGGCATCAAGGCCGCGCTGCCGCACCTGGAAGCGGCCGGCGGGGGCGTGCTGGTCAACAACGCCTCGGTGCTGGCCGAGGTGGCGATGCCGTACCAGTCGGCGTACAACGCCGCCAAACACGGCATCCGCGGCCTGGCCGACACCGTCCGGCAGGAACTGCGGGTCACCGGTCGGGGGCAGATATCCGTCTGCACCGTGCTGCCGGCCACCATCGACACCCCGTTCTTCCGGCACGCGGCCAACCACAGCGGTCGGGAGCTGGTGCCACCCCCGCCGGTCTACCCGCCCGAGGTGGTCGCTCAGACGATCGTGCGGTTGCTGCGCCGGCCGCGCCGGGAGGCGTACGCCGGTGGGGCCGCCCGGCTGCTCGGCCTCCAGTGGCGGCTGGCGCCGGCGTTGGTCGAGCGGACCCTCGGCTGGTACACCCACCGCACCCAGTTCGGCCCGGGCGCCCGGCTGGACAGCACGGGCAACATTTTCCACGCCGACGGGCAGGCCAGCCGCGACGGCGGTTGGCACGGCCGACGGCGTCAGTTGGTGCGGATGACGGCGGCGTTCGGTCTCGCCGCGGCGGGCACCGCCGTCGGCACGATGGCCGCGATCAACCGCCGCTCCCGGTCGGTCCGCTGATGACGGGCCCTGCCCCCGGTTACGGCGGGAGGGCAGCGGGTAGTGATCAGACATGCGCGACAACGAGTTCCCGACCCCCGTGTCCGACACCGAGGCGGAGGGTCTGCCCGACACCGCCGACGACGACTCGACCGCCTACGACGACGTCCTGACCGGGCGTGAGGCGGACGGTCCGGAGCCCGCCCAGATCCCCGGCGACCGCACGCCGGTGGCGGTGGACCGCTTCGGCACGACCGCCGAGGAGCAGCTGGACGGGGAGTCGTTGGACTACAAGCTCGACCGGGAGGTGTACGAACGCCCGGTGGACGACCCGCTCGCCGGGCCGGTCGACCCGAAGATCGCCTTCGAGGCGGAGAACGAGGCCGCCGCGGCGGAGGCCCAGCTCGACGCCGACGTGATGAACCCGGGTCCCACCTCGGACCCCAACTCGCCGGTCTCCCTCTACGACCACGGTCAACTCGGCACCGTCGCCGACGCCACCGTGGGCCGGCTGGTGGAACCGGACGAGGGGGCGCACACCGACCAGGAGACCGACTCCGTGGCGTACGACGCGGGCTCGGCCGGTGGCGGGGCTACCGCCGAAGAGCTGGCCATCCACGAGACCGAGCCGCCGCGCTCGGTCTGAGGGGTGGTCAGTCGTCCAGCCCACGCTCGATGGCGTAGCGGGTCAACTCGACACGGTTGTGCAGGTGCAGCTTGCCCAGCGTGTTCTGCACGTGGTTCTGGACCGTACGGTGGGACAGGCCGAGCCGCTCGGCGATCTGCTTGTACGACATCCCCTTCGCCACCAGACGCAGCACCTCCGTCTCCCGGGCGGTGAGCCGGGGCGTACCCGGCTCACCGTCGTCGGCCGTGCCGGCCTCCGGCCCGGCGGCCAACCGGCGGTACTCCCCCAGCACCAGCCCCGCCAGGCCGGGCGTGAAGACCGGGTCGCCGTTGGCGGTGCGACGTACCGCGTCGAGGAACTCGCCGGGCGCCGTCGACTTCACCAGGTAGCCGGTGGCGCCCGCCTTGACCGCGTCGAGCACGCTCTGCTCCTCGCCACTGGCACTGAGCATGAGCACCCGCACGGCGGGCAGGGCGGCGCGCAGCCCGACGACGACCTCGACCCCGGAGATGTCGGGTAGTTGCAGGTCGAGCACGACCACGTCGGGTCGGGCGGCGGCGCCGATCCGGATCGCCTGCCGCCCCTCGCCGCTGGTCGCCACGACCAGGAAGCCGGCCTCCGCCAGGTCCCGGGCCACGCCCTCACGCCACATCGGATGGTCGTCGACCACCATCACCCGAACGGCGTTCACGGCCGCGTCCTCGGCACGGTCAGCTCGATCTCGGTGCCGGCGTCGGGGCTCGACATGACCCGGACCGTCCCGCCCAGGTCGGTCACCCGGCCGCGGATCGACTGGGTGACACCGAGCCGCCCCTGCGCGGCGGCCTCGGCCAGTCGGCCCTCTTCGATGCCCGGCCCCTCGTCGCGGATCGACACGGTCACGGTCTCCCCCTCGTCCTCGACCAGCACCCAGGCCCGTCCCCCGGCGTGGCGGCCGACATTGTCCAGGGCCGCGCCGGTGGCGGCCGCCAACTCGCCGGCCACCTGCCGGGGCAGGGTCACCGGGGTGGCGGGCGCCGAGAGCGACACCGCCGTCGAGGCGTACCGGCCGAGCAGGTCCCGTAGGTCAACCGCGTCCGCCCCGGTGATTCCGGCGGGCGTGGTGCCGGCGATCAGAGCGCGCAGCGCGGCCTCCTGCTCACCGGCGAGCCGGGCCAACTCCCCGGCCTCACCGGGCAGGTGCGCGCCGCGCCGCTGCACCAACGCCAGCACCTGCAGGACCGAGTCGTGGATGCCGCGGGCCAACCGCTCCCGTTCCCGGGTGGCCGCCTCCAGCTCCACCGCGTGCTGCAGGCGTTCCTCGGCGCGCACGGCGAGCCGGGCGACGTGCCCGACCACCACCCCGGCGAGCAGCAGCAGGATCACCCCGGTGAAGGAGGACTGGCCGATCCGCTCCCGGGTGGCCAGGTCCGCGCCGGCCACCAGCAGCGCGGCCACCGTGCCGCGCCGCCGGCCGCCGGAGACGGCCCAGGCCAGCACCGGGCCGGCCATCCAGGCCACCCCGAGCGTGGGTACGCCGTGCCCGAGCGCCTGCCGCCCCACCACCCACGGGCTGGACAGCAAGATGGCGATCACCAGGCCGAGGTCGACCAGCAGCAGTGGCCAGCGACGCCAGGCCGGTCGGGCGTACGCGACGGCGGCCACCCCGGTCCAGATGACCATCACCAGCACCAGGGCGCCGACGATGATCGGGTGGGCGTACCGGTCGGCGTCGCGTACCGCGAGCACGCCGACGTACGCGAGGGAGGCCAGCCGGAAGACGGTGAGCGCCCGCCAGAGCGGCACCTCGAAACCACCCGGCGGCGACGGCATGGCGGTCAGGATGCCACAGTCGGGTCGGTGACGCGGGGGCCACGTGGTGCGGTCCGGGAAACCCTGACGTACGGTTGAAAAGCCGCGAATTATTCCGAGATCCGCCGCCGGGACAGGGCCATGACGAATGCAGACCCGCACGCACCGCGTACGGTTGTGCCCATCGAACCCGCCCTCCTGATCGCCGAGGCCTTCGACCAGGCCCAGGTGACCGAGATTCGACACTCGGTCACCTCCTGCGCGCACGCCTGCGGCCTCGACGGCCAGCGGCTGGACGACTTCGTGCTCGCCGTCAACGAACTGATCACCAACGCGGTGCGGCACGGCGGCGGGCGCGGGTGGCTTCGGCTCTGGCAGGAGCCCGGCGAGCTGCTCTGCGAGGTGGCGGACCACGGGCACGGCATCGCCCCGCAGCGGCTGGGTGACCGGAGCCGTCCCGCCCCGGACACCGCCGGCGGGTGGGGCCTCTGGCTGGCCCGCGAGCTGACCGACGCGATGGAGATCGCCACCAGCTCAGCCGGCACCACCGTCCGAATCACCGCCACCCTCCGCCCAACCTGACCCACCCACCCCGCCGCTCCCCCACCCCACCCCACCCCCGCCCCGCCCCGCCCCGCCCCGTCGATCATGGACTTCTGGTGGGCCACAAAGCGCCCGTCGATCCCCATAACAGGCACCACAACTCCATGATCGACGAGGTCGGGCGGCGACCACTCCGCGTGGGATTGGGTGGTGGGGTTAGCCGAAGAGGGCGGAGACCGACTCGCCGTTGTGGATCCGGCGCATCGCCTCAGCCAGGGCCGGGGCGACCGAGAGGACCTGGAGTTTCTCCACCCGCTTCTCGGCCGCGATGGGGACGCTGTTGGTGCAGACGATCTCCAACACGCCGTCCTGGTCGCTGAGCCGGCGCAGCGCGTCGCCGGAGAACAGGCCGTGCGTACAGGCCAGCCGGATCGAGCGGACCTTCAGGTCGCGCAGGTGCTCCATCAGCTCGATCACGGTGCTGCCCTTGGCGATCTCGTCGTCCAGCACGATGACGTCCCGGTCGGCGACCTCACCGATCACCGCGCTGATCTTGACCAGGTCGTCGCTGAACCGCTGCTTCGCGCCGGCCGCGACGGGCGTGCCGAGCAGCCGGGCGAAGGCGGCGGCCTCCTTGGCGTTGCCCAGGTCGGGCGAGACCACCACGGTGTTGCTCAGGTCGTACCGCCGGAAGTGCGTGGCCAGCTCCCGCAGCGCGTGCAGGTGGTCGACGGGGACGCTGAAGAAGCCGTGCACCTGCGGCGAGTGCAGGGTCAGCGCCAGCACCCGGTCCGCTCCCGCCGAGGTCAGCAGGTCGGCGACGAGCCGGGCGCCGATCGAGATCCGTGGCGCGTCCTTCTTGTCCGAGCGGGCGTACGCGTAGTGCGGAAGCACCACCGTGATCCGGCCGGCGGACGCGCCCCGCGCCGCGTCGATCATCAGCAGCAACTCGACCAGATTCTCCTGCACGGGTGGCACCAGCGGCTGGATCAGGAAGACGTCCCGCTCCCGGCAGTTGGCCTGCAACTGCACCTCGAGACAGTCGTTGGCGAACCGGGAGACCCGTACCGGATGCAGCGGCACCCCCAGGTGGGCGCAGATCTCGGCGGCGAGGTCGGGGTGGGCAGTTCCACTGAAAACGGCGATGTCGCGCACGTTCGCACATCGTAGGCGACGCGGGGCCGACGTGACGCGTGTCGCACCACGCCGCCACTGCGGGTACGGTGCTGCCGTGACCCCCCAGTACGTCGCCGCCATCGACCAGGGCACCACCTCCTCGAGGTGCATCGTGTTCGACGAAGCCGGGGAGGTCGTCGCCGCGGCCCAACGCGAGCACCGGCAGATCTTTCCCCGTCCCGGGTGGGTGGAGCACGACGCCGAAGAGATCTGGGACAACGTCCAGCGGGTGGTGGCCGAGGCGCTGCGGTCCGCCGGCGTCGATCCGTCGGGGCTCGCCGCCGTGGGCATCACCAACCAGCGGGAGACCACCGTCGTCTGGGACCGGGCCACCGGTCGGCCGATAGCCAACGCCGTGGTCTGGCAGGACACCCGCACCGGCCCGCTGCTACGCGAGCTCGCCTCGGCGTACGGCGAGGACTGGTTCCGGGCCCGTACGGGTCTTCCCCTGGCCACCTACTTCGCCGGCCCGAAACTGCGATGGCTGCTCGACGAGGTCGACGGTCTACGCGAGCGCGCCGAGCGCGGCGAGGTGCTGTTCGGCACGATGGACAGTTGGCTGATCTGGAAGCTCACCGGCGAGCACGTCACCGACGTGACCAACGCCAGCCGGACCCTGCTGATGGACCTCACCACCCTCGACTGGGCTCCGGAACTGCTGGACGCGGTGGGTGTGCCGGCCGCGATGCTGCCCGAGATCCGCTGCTCCGCCGAGGTGTACGGGACGGCCACCGGCGTGCTCGCCGGGGTGCCGGTGGCCAGCGCGCTCGGCGACCAGCAGGCCGCCCTGTTCGGGCAGACCTGCTTCCAGCCCGGCGAGGCCAAGTGCACCTACGGCACCGGCAGCTTCCTCCTGCTCAACACGGGCGCCACCCCGGTGCCGTCCACGCACGGCCTGCTCACCACGGTCGCCTACCGGATCAAGGACCAACCACCGGCGTACGCCCTGGAGGGCGCCATCGCGGTCACCGGTTCGCTGGTGCAGTGGCTGCGGGACAACCTCGGGCTGATCTCCTCCGCGGCCGAGGTGGAGGACCTGGCCCGCACCGTGGACGACAACGGCGGCTGCTACGTCGTGCCGGCGTTCTCGGGTCTCTTCGCCCCGCACTGGCGCAGCGACGCGCGCGGAGTGATCGCCGGCCTGACCGGCTACATCACCAAGGGACACCTGGCCCGGGCGGCGCTGGAGGCGTCGGCGTGGCAGACCCGGGAGGTGGTCGACGCGATGGACGCCGACTCCGACGTGGCGCTGCGCCGGCTCCGGGTGGACGGCGGGATGACCGCCAACGCGTTGCTCATGCAGTTCCTCGCCGACGTGCTCGACGTCCCGGTGGTCCGCTCCCGGATCACCGAGACCACCTGCCTGGGCGCCGCGTACGCCGCCGGGCTGGCGGTGGGCTTCTGGCCCGATCTCGCCACCCTGCGCGCGCAGTGGCGCTCCGATGCGCAGTGGGAGTCGACGATGGCTCCGGAGCTGCGCGAGCGGGAGTTGCGTCAGTGGCGCAAGGCCGTCCAGCGCACGCTCGACTGGGAGGAGTGAGTCATGCCGCAGGTCGTCCTGACGATCCTGGCAGGCCTTGGCCTGGCCGGAGTCGCGTACGCCCTCGTCCGGTTCCGGCGCGACCTCGGCCTGCTGCGCCGGGGCGTACGGACGCCGGGTGAGGTGGTGGAACTGCGTCCGGTCACCCGGGGGAACGGTCCCCGAACGTACTACCCCGTGGTGCGGTACCGACTGGCCGACGGGGCCGAGGTCGCCGCGACGCCGGGACGCTTCCGGCAGACCCCACTCTCGGCCGCGCCCGGACCGGTCACCGTGGTGTACGAACCCGAGCGTCCGAACCGGATCCTCGTCGAGTCGCCGAGCATCGTAGGAAGGTCCTCGGTGCTGGTCCCGTTCGTCTCGCTGCTCACCGTCAGCGTGATCGTGCTGCTGGTCGGCGTCGGGATCTACCTGAGCTGGAGCTGATCCACGCTCCACAGTGGCCCGGTCCCCACAGCGGTGGGCCCCGGTGGGTACCGTCGGCCGGTCACATCGACGACAGCGGGAGGGACACGATGAGCGGGCCGATCGGCGGCACACCGAACCCGGACGTGATGGCGCAACTGGCGGCGCGGATGCGCGAGCAGTTGGGCCGCGGCGAGGAGCTGCGCGAACGGTTGACCGGGTTGACCGGTCACGCGGAGAGCGAGAACGGGTTGGTCCGGGTCACCTGCACCGCCGACGACCCGGCCCGGGAACTCCACATCGACCCACGGGCCCTGCGCCTGCCCGCCGCCGAGTTGTCGGAACTGGTCGCGGGGCTCCTGCGTGGGGCGCGGGCCGACCTGGCGCGGGCTACCGCCGAGGTGATGCGGGAGTTGGGTGGTCCGGCTGGCCCCGCAGCGGTGCTCCACGACCCGGCGGCGGCGCAGGCGAAGCTGGCGCAGCTCAACGACATGGTCAGCGGGCCGCTCCGGGAGAGCACGGAGATGCTGGAGCGGCTGCGGCGCCAGCTGGGGGTCTGACGGGCGCTGGCCCGGGAGCGGGTCAGCGGCCGCGCCGCACCCGCTGCACGCCCGCCCGCAGAAAGACGACGGCGAGCGCCACCGTCACCGCCAACAGGACCGCGCCCACCATCAGCGGGGCGATGAGCCAGGCCATCAGGCTGGCGGTGGCCCGGTCGCTGTTGGCCCAGCCGTCGACCCGGTCGCCGGTGTGCAGCGAGCCGCCGCCCACCGGGCCGCTGACCACCCTCCCGTCGGACATGTTCCAGGTGCCCCGGCACCGCTGGGTCCCCTTGGGACCACCGTTGTCACAGAAGTCGACCTGGATGCTCACCCGCTCGGCGCCGATCAGGTTGCGGCCGAGACCGATGGGCAGCACCAGGAGGACCAGGACCATGAGGATCGGCACCATAACCCGCTGCCAGCGCGGACGGCGGGCCATCCGGGTCAGGTAGTCCTCGGGGGGCGTCGACGCGGACCGTCCGGCTGCCATGGGTCGCAGGCTACCAGCGACGGGCACTCACGCCCATCCATGATCCTGTTAGGCTGTCCGCGCTCCGGCACCATGGACATCGATCACGTACACGGGGAGAGTCGATGATCGAGGTTGACCCGCCGGCGATCCGCGCGCTGGGCGAGACGATCGAACGTCAGGTCGGGCCGCCCCTCGACGCCTGCGCCGAGCTGCTGACGTCCGCCCGCCTCATCGAACACAGCAACTTCACCTCGGTGGTGCCACAGCTCGCGGTCGCCTACGTGGGCGCGATCGAGTTCGTCGAGGAGCAGCTGCGCACCAAGCGCGAGCACCTCGCCGAGGTCCGGTCCCGGTTGGCCCGCACGGCGGACAACTGGGAGGCCGCGGAGACCGCCAGCACCATCGCTCCCCGCTGAGACCGTCGGAGACCGACATGGCAGACCCTACCTACCCCGCGGCCGCCGCGAAGATCGCGATGGCGGAGATCAGCCTGGCCGTCTCGGTCATCCCCGCTGCCTGGCCCATCGCCCAGATCGTCTATTTCAACCAGTGCGACCCCGAGGCGATCATGCGCAGGGGCGGCGACTGGCTGGCCATGTACGACCAGCTCGGCACCGCCCACGGCAACCTCGACGACGCCCTCGCGACCCTGACCCCGGCCCAGTGGAGCGGCAAGGACCGCGACGCGTTCGGGGCGCACATCAACGCGTACGGCGTCCAGGTCGTCGGCACCCAGGTGCTGGCGGTCACCGTGGGCGTCACCATGCTCTGCGTCGGCGGGGTCCTGCTCGCCCTCGTCGTGGCGTACGCGGTGGTGTCCTCCATCCTGGCGGTGCTCGCCGCCTTCATCGCGGCGGCCGGGGCGACCGTCGTCGGCGCACCGGCTGCGGCGTCCGCGATGGCGACGGCGAACTCGTTCGCCGCCTCGGCGCTCAGCTTCCTCAAGGGGATCGAGACGATGGCCGAGGCGGTCGCCACCGGCGGTGCGGCGGCCATCGCGGGCGCCGCCTCGTTCGACGTCGGCACCCACCTGGGCAGCGGCGACGTCGGAGTGCTCAAGGATCTGGTCCAGGCCACCGTCGACGGGCTCGACAACGTGGCCGCCGGGTTCCTGTCGAAGTGGGAGCGCGACTTCGTGGGGTACGGCATCCACAGCGGCGCCCGACACGCGGTCAGTCCCCCGACCGGGCCCGGCTACCTGATGTACGGAGGCGGCACCCAGGTCGCGCCGGCCGGCACGGACGGCGACGGGGACACCGTCTACGGCACCTCGGGTGTGGTCGACAACCTGTGGTCGCGGTTGTTCGGAAACGACGCCTGGAACCACTGAGGCCCCCAGGCCGGGGCGGTCACTCCCAGCGGTTGCCGGTGAGCTTCTCGTAGACCTCGACGTAGCGGGCCCGGGTCGCCTCGACGACCTCGGCGGGTACGTCCGGCGCGGGCGGCAGCTTGTTCCAGCCGCTACCGGTGGCCCAGTCCCGCACGTACTGCTTGTCGTAGGAGAACTGCACACGGCCCGGCTGGTACGACTCGGCGGGCCAGAACCGCGACGAGTCGGAGGTCAGCAGCTCGTCGGCGAGGACCAGGGTGCCGTCCGACGCCCAGCCCAGTTCGATCTTGGTGTCGGCGATCAGGATGCCCCGGTCGGCGGCCAGTTCGGCCCCGCGCCGGTAGATGTCGAGGGTGATCTGCCGCAGCCGCTCGGCGGTCTCCTGGCCCACCTTGGCCACCACGTCGTCGTAACTGATCGGCTCGTCGTGCTCGCCGGCCGGCGCCTTGCTCGACGGGGTGAAGATCGGCTCGGGCAGGATCGACGCCTCGCCGAGCCCCCGGGGCAGCGGTACGCCGGAGACCGTTCCGGTGCGCTCGTACTCGCGCAGGCCGCCGCCGGTGAGGTAGCCGCGGGCGACGCACTCGACGGGAACCATGTCGAGCCGCTGGCAGCGGATCGCCCGGCCGGCGAACTCGGCGGGCACGTCGGTGGCCGAGATGACATGGTTCGGCACCAGGTCGGAAAGCTGCTCGAACCACCACAGCGAGAGCGCGGTGAGCAGTCGACCCTTGTCCGGGATCGGTGTCGGCAACGGCACGTCGTAGATCGAGATGCGATCCGACGCGACCAGGATCAGGTCGTCGCCGTCGGCGTACACGTCCCGGACCTTGCCCGAGTGCAGAAGTTCCACGTGCCCTAGTACACCACGTGACGCCGCCGGGTCCGTCCGGCCACCCCTGGGCCCACGGGCCGACCGGGGTGACCGGACGGACGTTGACACCCTCCTGCGCCGCCTGCGTGAATGGTCCGACCCCCGTCCGTCGGTGCCAGGAGACCCCGTGCCCGCTGTTCGTCCCCCGATCGACCGGTTTGGCGCCGACCCGGGCCGACGCCGGGTGCTCACCGCGCTGTTCGGCGCTCCCCTGCTGGCCACCGGTGGACTGACCGGGTGCAGCGACGGCGCCGACACCTCGACCGGGAACGGCCCGGTCGAGCTGTCGGTCTTCTGGTGGGGCGGGGCGAAGCGGGCCGAGCTGACGGAGAAGGCCCTCCGGCTGTACTCCGAGCGCAACCCGGGAGTCACCTTCCGGGTGACCTGGCAGGGCTCCGACGGCTACTACGAGCGGCTGGCCACCCAGGCGGCCGGCGGGAACGTCCCGGACCTGATCCAGCTCGACGACTCGATACTGGCCGAGTACACCCAACGCCAGATCACGCTCGACCTGAGCGAGCCGATCGCCGATCACCGACTGGACCTGCGTGGCCTGCCGGAGGGTCTGGTCCGGTACGGCACGGTGGACGGGCGGACGACGGGGGTCGCGGCCGGGCAGACACTCGCGGCAGTGGTCTTCAACCGGGACCTGCTGCGCGAGCTGCAGGTGCCCGAACCGCGCGGCGGGATGTCCTGGGCGGACTACATCGCGTGGGCGCAGCTGGTCACCGAGGCCAGCGACGGCCAGGTGGCCGGCACGATGGACGCGTCCGGCGACTACCGCGCCCTCTGGCTCTGGCTCCGGTCCCAGGGCGGCGAGTTCTACCGGGATCGGGAGCTGGGCTTCGGCGCCGACGAGCTGATTGCCTGGTTCGAGCTGTGGCAGCGGGCCCGCGCCGGCCGGGCGACGCCGGGCGCGGCCCTCGTCGAGCAGGCCGACAGCGGGGAGCCGTCCCGGCAGCCGGTGGTCACCGGGTTGACGGCCGCGTCCTTCGCCTGGTCCCACCAACTGCCGGAGCTGCAACGACTCACCGACTCCGAGCTGGGCGTGGTGGGCTTCCCGGGGCCAGCGGGCGCCCAGTGGGCACGCGCGTCGATGTACTGGGCCGGGTTCCGGGGGACCCGCCACCCGGACACCGTGGCCGACGTGATCAACTTTTTGACCACCAACGGCGAGGCCGGCACGGTCCTCGGCCACGAACGAGGCCTCAACCCCAGTCTCGCCGTCCGCCGGTACACCCAGGGCAGCATCACCGACCCGGCTCAGCAGCGCGCCGCCGCTCTCGGCGAGAGCCTGGCCGACCAGCTCGGGCCGGCGCCGTCACCGCCGCCGAAGGGCCACGCCAAGGTACGCACCCTGCTGGTCACCGCCGCCGAGCGGGTCCGGGTGAAGCGGGACGGCACCCGAGAGGCCACCGCCCGCTTCCTGTCCCAGGCCATCGGCGCCCTGGCGGGCTGAGCCCGGATCGTCAGCGCGACGGGCCGCGCCGCGACCCGTGGGCGCGCGACGGATCAGCGCGGCGGGCCGCCGCGACGGTTACGCGTGAGACGCAGCACCAGGAACACAATGATCGCCACCACCACGAGGCAGCAGAGCAGACCGAGGAAGCCGAAGCCGCCGCCGCCCCGGCGCCGCCGCGCGGCCTCCATCACCACCTCGCCGGTCCCCGTGGACGCCCAGGCCGCGACCGGCACGAAGACCGCCAGGACGACCGCACCGAGGACCGCGCTGAGCCGGCCCCACCACTTGCCGAATGAAGACATGTGCCCATCCTCGCCGAAGGGCGCAACCTCGGCACGGCGGTAAACGCCAAATTCACGGGACCGGGCACGGCTGGCCGCGCAATGCGCCCGCAACCACTCGGTAAAAGAGATGATCTTTACATCAATCCATCGAGATGATCGGATTCGGCAACTGGTCATCTCAGGAGGCACCGTGCGGCTCTCTCTCACCCGAAGATCTGCGACAGCAGCGGTAGGCGTCACCCTCGTCGCCGCTCTCGTCACCCCGACGACGGCCCACGGCGCTCCGACGTCTCCACCCCCGCCGACACCACCCGGTCGGGCCGCTGACGCCCCGGCCGCACCCGTGACGGTCACGCTCGTCACCGGCGACCGGGTAACGGTGACCCCCGGGCGCGACGGCACGACGCCCACCGTGGACGTCGTCCGCGCCCCGGGCGCCACCGGCGCCGTACGCATCGCCACCGAGGGCCGCGACACCTACGTGTATCCGGACGAGGCGTTGCCGTACCTGGCCACCGGTCGCCTCGACAAGCAGCTCTTCGACGTCACCCAGCTCGTCGCCCAGGGCTTCGACGACGCGCGAGCCACCGCGCTCCCCCTGATCGTCATCCGCACCGCGGGATCGGCGTCGCTGCGGAGCCGCACCGACCTGCCGGGCGCGGAGACCACGTTGGACCTGCCGTCGGTCCGTGGCCAGGCGATCCGCGCCCACCGCCCGCGGGCCGCCGACTTCTGGTCGGCCCTCATCGGCGGCCGCCAGCCCGGTGGGACGGCGTCGACGGCCCGCGCCGCCGACGCCGCGACGCCCTCCTTCACGGCCGGCATCGACAAGGTGTGGCTCGATGGCAGGGCGAAGGCCGCCCTCGCCGACACCACCGCTCAGATCGGCGCGCCGGCGGCCTGGGCCGCCGGCGGGACGGGCCTCGGCGTACGGGTGGCCGTGCTGGACACCGGCGTGGACACGACCCACCCGGACCTGGTGAACCGGATCGTGGCGTCCCGAAGCTTCATCCCCGGCCAGGACGTCATCGACCGCAACGGGCACGGCACCCACACGGCCTCCACGGTCGCCGGAACGGGCGCCGCGTCGGATGGTCGGGAGCGGGGTGTCGCCCCCGACGCCGACCTGGTGATCGGCAAGGTCCTCGACGACTTCGGAAGCGGCTCGATCTCCGGGATCATCGCCGGCATGGAGTGGGCGGCACGGACCGAACACGCCAAGGTGATCAACATGAGCCTGGGCGTCAGCGCGTGGCACAGCCAGGACGACCCGCTGAGCCAGTCCGTCAACCAACTGACCGCCGAGACCGGCGCGCTCTTCGTCGTCTCGGCCGGTAACAGCGGCCCCGACCCGTACACCCTGGGCGCGCCCGGGACCGCGGACGCCGCGCTGACCATCGGCGCGGTGGACGCCACCGACCACCTGGCGGACTTCTCCAGCGCCGGACCGCGGATGATCGACGACGGCCTCAAGCCCGACCTGACCGCCCCCGGCGTCGACGTGCTGGCGGCACGCTCGCAGCACATCGAGTGGGGCGAGGGCTTCTACCGTCTGGACAGCGGCACGTCGATGGCGGCGCCGCACGTCGCCGGAGCCGCCGCCCTGCTGGCGCAGAAGCACCCCAGCTGGAGCGCCAGCCAGATCAAGGACGCCCTGATGGGCACCAGCGTGCCCACGCCCGACTACAGCGCCTACCGGGCCGGCAGTGGTCGGTTGAACGTGGCCGCCGCCTACCACCAGGACCAGATCATCGCGACCGGATCGGTCGACGCCGGACTCGTCCCGTGGTCGCCCGGTGCGCAGCCGAAGCCGATCACTCGGAAGATCACCTACACCAACACCACGGGCAGCGCCATCACCTTGGCGCTCGCCGTCGAGGGCGCCGACGCCCCCGCCACGACGTTCGCGGTCGGTGCCGGCCAGGTGACGGTGCCGGCGGGGGGCACCTCGACGGTCGACGTCGTGGTGGACCCGAAGGCGCTGACCGCCGGCCGGTACTCCGCCCGGATCACCGCCCGCCACGCGGCCGGTGTCGTGCACACGGCCGTCGGGATCGCGGTGGAGTCCAGGAAGTACGACCTCACGATCCACCTGAAGGACCGCGGCGGCCGGCCGATGAGCGGTGAGGTCGAGATCGTCAGCGCCGACGGCGTCTCCACCTTCATGTGGGTACGGGATGGGCAACTCGTCAGCCGATGGGCCCCCGGCTCCTACACCGTGGTCGGCGCGGTCGACGTTGAGGGTCTGCACGGCGACGGCTCGCTCGGCCTCGCGATGCTGACCGTGCCCGAGGTCGAGCTGACGACCAACCGGGTCGTCGTACTCGACGCCTCGGCGGCCCGTCAGGTGAAGGTGGCGACAGCGCAGCCGACCGCCGTCACCAACAGCCGCATCGACGTCTACCGCTCGTTCACCTCGCGCGAGCCGACGCCCAGCGACTCGAGCGCCCTGCGCGTAACGTTCTGGCCCGGCGCCACCTACGACAGTCTGTGGGCGCTGCCCACCAGAGGCGCGGTGCGCAAGGGCAGCTTCGTCTTCACCACCCGGATCCGGGCGGAACAGACGCCACTGGAGATCAGCCACGACGGCCGTCGTACCGGTGACCCACTCGCACAGCCGGGCGCCCGCCCGCTGACCGACGGCACCACGCGCATGGAAGCCGTCCTCGCCGGCACCGGCGCGACGGCGGACTACGCCGGGGTCCCGGCCCGCGGCAGGGCCGTCGTCGTCCGCCGCGACGACGCCGTGTCCCCGTCGGACCGGGTCAAGGCGGCGACGGCCGCCGGCGCGGCGCTGCTCCTGGTCGTCAACGACGGCGAGGGCCGCGCCAGCGAGTGGTATGGCGAATCCGACGGTACGACGAACGGGCCGCTCCCGGTCGCGTCACTGATCGCGGGCGACGGCGAGAGCCTGATCGGCAAGATCACCGCCGCCGGCCGCAAGGGGGTACGCCTCACCGTCACCGCCCACCCCTCGTCGCGGTACCTGTACGACCTGGTCGACTACCACCGTGGCGGCGTACCCGTCGACCCGTCGCCCAGGACCGACCCGAAGCACCTCGCCCGGATCGACCTGGTGTTCGCCCCACCACCCGGCCAGCAGGCCGCCGAGACCCGGACGGACTTCCCGCCGTACGAGTGGGCGGCCGCTCGCGGGTTCCGCTTCCAGCCGGTGACCCCGGGACCGCGTACCGACTGGGTCTCCGCCGGAGACGGCGTCCGGTGGAAGCAGTTCGCCGACGTCCTCGACTGGGGGCGGTCGTACACGGATGAGATCGCCTACCGGCCGGGCAGCGTCCAGAAGGACCGCTGGTTCGGGCCCATCACGCGGCCGCGCCTGCTGACGTACGACATCCCGTTCCGAGGCGAGTTCGGGATCAGCGCCTACACCCAGGGGTTCGGCGACGGGGGATCCGCGCACAGCGGAGGGGCCGCGATGCTGCAACGAATCTCGTTCTACCAGGGCGACCGGCAACTGGTGCAGTTCGAGAACTGGCCGGAGCTGTTCGCCGGTGATCTGCCGGCGGAGCGGTCACCGTACCGGCTGGTCGTCGAGACGGAGACCAAGCCGGAGTTCAGCCCGTACTCGTCGAGCACGCGTACCGACTGGACCTTCTTCTCCGCCGCTGTCACTGGCACGGACGTGCAGGCGATGCCGCTGGTCCAGTTGGACTACGGCACGGACGTGGACCTGGCGGGCCGCGCGCCGCGCCGGAACGACCTCACCATCACCCCGGTGGTGGTGGGCAGCACGGCCGCGAAGGACGGCGTCTCCTCGCTCGGCCTCGAGGTGTCGTACGACGACGGACGCACCTGGCAACGGCAGAGCCTCAAGGAGCGCAAGGGCGCCTGGACAGCGGCCCTGAACGCGCCGGGCCGGGCCGGGTACGTGTCGATCCGGGTCACCGCCAAGCAGCGTAACGGCGGTGGCGTCACCCAGACTGTCATGCGGGCCTTCGGCCTGCGGTGACATGTGTGCGGGGGCCGGTTCGCGCCGGCCCCCGCCCGCGACGGCGGCGACGTCGACCGGAACGACAGAACCCGGCCCCTGTCAGGGAACCGGGTTCTTGTCGTACCTCGTGGTAGCGGGGACAGGATTTGAACCTGCGACCTCTGGGTTATGAGCCCAGCGAGCTACCGAGCTGCTCCACCCCGCGTCGGCTGTTAAAGCTTAACCCACTCGTCCCGGCGATGATCAGCGGGGGTCACCACCGGGCAACCGCGCGAGCGCGGACGCGCCAATGACGAAAGCCCGCCTCCGGAAGATCGGAGACGGGCTTTCTCTCTCGTAGCGGGGACAGGATTTGAACCTGCGACCTCTGGGTTATGAGCCCAGCGAGCTACCGAGCTGCTCCACCCCGCGTC